>NZ_JBDYQK010000004.1:0-287741 GCF_043832615.1 Klebsiella sp. KE9456 | reverse complement strand
GGGTATTGGTGCTATGATCGGCATCGCTCAGTCCGGTTGGTGATTTGGGATATTCAGCGATTGATCAGATCGCATAAACCGGACTGAGTTCCCCCTGAGTGATCTACTATTCCGAGCAGTTATTTAGCGATACTCCTAAGATTGTAATCTCAGATATCGTCACCACTAACGAATCTCTGCTTAACACTCCTAAGAGCCGTTATAGCTCTGAGCATGATGTCACCAACCGTGAGTTTGGGACTGACCGCCTGATCGAGATCCCGTTCTTCCATCGTGAAGATATGGTGAAAGTTAGCGATATTCAGGGTAAACGTAAATTTGGCACTGAATTAGAACAAACCCTGCTGGATGTATCGAGTGATTATGTAAGCCGTCACGCTATTGCATATTACCGCACACGTGAGAAAGCATTTGCACAGGCTCTGTTTGCTGGCACTGTAACTACTCCTTACACTGACGACCAGCTGATTGACTGGAGCACGACTTTCGATGCAACTCGAATGACTAAAGTGATTGACCTCACTTCTACCACTGTGAATCCGTTTGAATTGTTTGATGAAATTATTGATGCAACTAACGAGAAAGCTGATGGCCTGATGAGTAAGATTGAACGTGTTGTAGTGTTTGCAACTCCTGCATTCTATAATGCTCTGCGTTATTCTGCACAGTTTGCTACTGCATTCCAGTATGTATTGCCACAAGACCCGGCAAACGTCGTATTCCAGCGTCGTGAACTGCTCCCTAACGTATCATTCTTCTCTATTCCAGGGACTAATATTGATATCGTTAAAGTGAGTGACCCACTGCTTTCACAGTTTATTCCTGATAATTCAGCAATTGCAATTCCTGTATTTAGTGAAGGTGCTAACGTTTATCAGAATGTGTATGGCCCTGCTTCTACACGTTTTGACCTGATGAATCAGAGTGCAAGTGAGTATTACACCTGGCAAATGCTGCGTGAACGTGGAGACGCTCTGGATATTGTGACTGAACACAGCACACTTCCAGTTAACCACGGATTTGGCTTCTCTACTCTGATTACTCAGTCTTAATAGAAGCTATATAAATATAAGCCTATAGGGGTGAGGGAGACAACCGAAAGCAAATCGGCCCCGCTCCTATGGGCTTTTCTTGTTTTAAGGGGATGAGAGTATGAAATTTATAATGAAAAGTGCTGGCATTAATTTAAAAGGAAGTGATGCTGAGAAATTAATTAATGTTAGTGAACTATGTAGACAGTTTAATTTAAACGTGAACACATTCAACACAATGAGATTTAGATATGGCTGGAGCATTGAACAAACTCTGTGTGTATTGTTAGCAGATAGTAAAGAGGAATAAGCTTATGATGGAAATTAAGGTCTCTAAAATAGTCAACGTTGTCGAGTTTAGCGTTTCAAAAGACACTCTTAAAAAAGCTAAAGACTCAGTGAAAAGTATTAAAGATTTTATTGAGAATCAAAAGCCTGTATTAAAGATTGGTCTTGATCAGAAGAATTTAAAAAAACAAGTTAAGCAAGCTGTAGCGGCTGCACAGGCTCAACAAAAGATTATTAATGGCGTTGCCGGGACATCTCCTGTTAAAACTCCTGGAGTATCAGGAAAAGGGAATGCAAATGGCGCTGCAAGAGCACAAGCACAAGCTCTTAAAATGGCTGATACAGCAGATATTAAGAGGCGTAGTGCAGCATTAGCCCTTAATGGTATTACAGGCCGCACTGTAGATGAGCAATATAAGGCTGTTAAGACTGTCCATAACATTACACAACAATATGAGCAGGGGGTAATTAGTCAGGCTCGTATGAATCAATTGATCAAGGAAGAGATAGCCCTAGTTAGGCGTGCTGCGGCCGCAAGGCGTAGTGTCACACAAGCCACTCAGACAGCCTCTATAAGCACTGGAGGGAAGTTAGCAGGTGTAGGGAAAGGGTTTATGTCTGGGGGCTTCCTAGGGGCTGGCACAGGCGCTCTGGCTAGTGCTGGGATGGCAGGTGGTGGTGTATTAGCTGCCGGATACCTGGGGGAACGTATCAGAAGTGCTGTTACAGAACAGGCAAGAGATGTTAATGAGCTATCAGCATCCGCTAAAAGTGTTAACGTAGACCCGAATACCATCCTCGCCATGCAGAGGTATGCACAGAAGAACGGGATTGATAGTGGGTCTGATGGTGTGACAGGACGTCAAAAATTGGTAGATGGTATGAAAGATTTGACTGAAAAGCTTAACCAATCTGGACAAGACAGCACATTTGATAAAAAGTCTGGAAAATGGAAGGGCGGCAACTCTGCAATTGATACCATAATGACTGACCTTGGAATGAGTAAAGAAGAAATCAAACAATATTCCACATCTCCCGCTGATTTTATGAATCGTATTGTTAACGGGTATCAGAAAAAAGGCCTCACTCCTGAGCAGATGAGTAATAAAATTGAGTCATTATATGATGATGCCATGTATTATACTAAACTCTGGGCTAATAACAGCGCAGAACTTTCTAATAATTTTGAAGAGTTAAAGAAAACAGGGGGATTGCTGACTATAGAGCAGCAGGATGCAGCGAAGGAATTAGCACGCACTATGAGTTTAGGTGGGGCTGCTATGGATTCGAACCTTCGTCAAATGATGGTTGGATTTACTCAGGCATTCGGTAACAGCGATGATTTTGTTAACTCTATTCAGAAATTAGGACCTGCTTTTAAAGAGTTAGGGAGTGAAACAGGCAACCTGATTAAGAATATCACCATGTTTGCTACCCAAATTACAGATGGCTATTCCAAATTTATGGGATGGTTACAGAAAGAATTTCCCTCAGTCTTTAAATCTGGCGATGCCAGTGTGATTGATAGTGTAAATGGCATGGTGTCCGGCTCTGCTGATAGTGCTGCTTCATGGGTAAGTGATGTATTCGGATTTGACCCTAGAAATGTAGGAAGAGGGTTTAAAGGAGATGGTGGGTATTCTCCTAACGTTCCTCTTATTACGGGGAACAGTGCCATCCCTCAAAGCTACCAGCCTGCATCCTATTCTGCGCCTAATATCACCGTTCTCCCTGCACAGGTGATGAACGTAATTGATGTTAAACCTGATTACAGCAGAATGGGGCAGTTTATCGACCTGGAAGTGACGAGTAAACTACAACAACAAACTAATCAACTCGTTATTGATATACAGGGGGCAACTTCTGCTAGTGGTAACTAAAGCTTATAAACCGGACGGGTAAAACCGCCCGGCTTTTTTATGCCTGTGGTTTAGATTCAGCCTGGGCCATGACCTCCACCACCACCAAATCCACCGCCACCACCAGGTCCTTGCATTGGACCTCCGCCGCCACCGCCGGGTCCCCACCAAGGCATGATACACCCAGATAAACTGGAGACACTTGCTAATACAAGAACGAAAAGTATTATTTTTTTCATCGTCAACTCCTGAACTGGAGCGAGCAGATTATCATTCTGTTATGAATTTCTATTCAGCGTTTTCCTAAATCCTGCATTGTCAGTGGCAATCTTCATTTTTTCTGCATTTTGTAGCTCACTATTTCGACATAAGTTGATAGCTCCACTAGTGACGCCACATTTTTTGAGAGTCTCCATTCCCCTTTTTCATGCCCAAAACTCGCGTTAGAGCTAAACTATTTATTACCAACGTACTGCACAACAAACTGGGTTACAAACTGGTGAAAAGTGCGTATAATAGCTTTCAATGAAATGTGCTAACACATTGATTTATATAGATTTATACATGATATCCCGACGCCTGGGAAGGCGACACCTTAAGGAAGCTCAATGAGCGAGAAACTACAAAAAGTGCTGGCCCGGGCCGGCCACGGCTCCCGCCGTGAAATTGAAGCCAAAATCGACGCTGGCCGCGTCAGCGTCGATGGCAAAATCGCCACCCTCGGCGATCGCGTTGAAATTGTTCCCGGTTTAAAAATTCGCATTGACGGTCACCTGGTTTCGGTGAAGGAGTCTGCGGAACAGATTTGTCGTGTGCTGGCTTATTACAAGCCTGAAGGTGAACTCTGTACCCGTAATGACCCGGAAGGGCGCCCGACGGTGTTCGATCGTTTGCCAAAGCTGCGCGGTGCGCGCTGGATTGCCGTTGGTCGTCTCGACGTCAATACCTGCGGCCTGCTGTTGTTCACGACGGACGGTGAACTGGCGAACCGCCTGATGCATCCGAGCCGCGAAGTTGAACGTGAATATGCGGTGCGCGTCTTTGGTCAGATTGATGAGGACAAACTTCGTCAGTTGTCCCGCGGCGTGCAGCTGGAAGACGGACCGGCGGCGTTTAAAACCATTAAATTCACCGGCGGTGAAGGGATTAACCAGTGGTACAACGTGACGCTGACCGAAGGCCGTAACCGTGAAGTTCGCCGCCTGTGGGAAGCCGTTGGCGTGCAGGTGAGCCGCCTGATCCGCGTGCGCTATGGCGATATTCCGTTGCCAAAAGGCCTGCCGCGCGGGGGGTATACCGAGCTGGATCTGGCGCAAACGAACTATCTGCGTGAACTGGTGGCGTTAACGCCGGAAACCGCCTCAAAAGTGGCTGTCGAAAAAGATCGTCGCCGTATGAAAGCGAACCAGATCCGCCGCGCAGTTAAGCGTCACAGTAAAGTAAGCAATAATACTCGTCGATCCAGCAGTCGTAATAGCAGTAACGGTTAATTATTTCAGTTCCGGCGGTTCGCCGGAACGCATCCTGTAATATAAACGCCTGTTTGAGTATGTCACTCTCAATGGGCAACGCGCAGTCCGCTGGTGAATGTGCCTCATGATAAATGAAGGATTGCGCCGTCTCCCGCCCCGCTTTTTTGTTAGCGCGATATGTTCACTTTCTCTTTTCTTGCGTGAGGCTCAAACCCTCCTGGACTGGCCCCATAGATCACCAGACACTTCACCTCTCTTAACATAATCAGGCCCTGAGCGACGTCGACGGCGTACGCCACACGAAAGAATTGCCATTATTCAGCAGACGACGGAGACCGGGCATGACATGTGTCTCATGTTGCTCAGACGCAGGGTATCAATGCAACCGGATCTTCAAATGGCGCGGCCAGTATAAAGGCGACTCTCTAATACGCGACATGAGGAGAATCGCGTTATCAGGCTGCATTAATTTTGTGCAATTTGTGAAGTCTCAGCGTAGTTTGCACCAAAATAGAGCAATATAATGAAGCCTTATTTTTATCCTCCCCCTTCATTTTACGATAATTCAATTGATTACAGATTGGCATTGATTTTGCTAAACCATTTAATGAATCCGTTTAATGAAACCATTGTACCATTTTATGGGACTTGCTGATGTCGATTTTAGAAACCACGGCCAACATCCTGAAACTGATGGTGGATCTGCAAAGCGGGATCCGGATCAGCGATGTGATTACGCATCTGAAGATGCCAAAAAGTACCGCTTCGCGGGTGATGAGTCAGCTTGAGTCTTATGGATATCTGGAAAAGGACCCTGTGCAGGGAACATTTCTGCCGGGGCCGCTGATTATGTCAGCCTCGCATCTGGTCAGTCGTCAAATGTCCCTGAGCGATCATGTCGATATCGCCCTGCGCAGTCTGTGTGAACGTACTGGCTACACCGGCTATATCTCAATGCTCGATAATCAAGAAATTCTGGTGCTACGGGTGATCCACGGTCGTCAGGCGCTGCCTGTCGTAACCTGGCCGGGTTCCCGCTCGCCTGCCTGGGGGACATCGACCGGACGCGCGTTGCTGTCGCGCTTCTCCGATATCCAACTGCATGACTTTTTTGCCAGCCCACAGGTGGTGTCGCAACTCAGCGGATCAAACCAGGATCTTAGTCTGCTGGTGGCTGCTGTCGCCCGCGCCCGTGATGCCGGGTATGCAACAGCGGTCAACGAATCCGTTGCCGATACAGCCTCTGTCAGCTGCGCGGTAGGCGACCCGGCCACACACGAAGCCGTGGCGTTCTGCCTGTCGTTTCCTCAGCATCTTGCCAGCCCTGAAGAGTTGCAACGCATCGCAACGTTACTGAAAGAAACGGCCATAACCATTGCCAGAAAAACGGGCGATACGCTGGTCGCCCATTCACTTTGATTTTTCTTTTGCCAATGCCAGGAGAACACCGTGAGTCAGATCGACCATTTAAAAACACCTGCAGATAAGAGCGAGTCGCATCCCCGCGCTTTAGCGCCGTCGACCCTGCTGCTACTGCTGTTGCTCAGCATCTTTGGCGCGGTAATCGGCGTGCAGTTGCTCACCACACTTGGGGTGACACCCAACACCTCGATTATTGGCGCGATGGTGGCAATGATTATTGCCCGCATCCCGCTTCAGTGTTTTGCCCGTTTTCGCTCTATCCATATTCAGAACCTTGCGCAGAGCGCCACCTCCGCCGCGACCTTTGGCGCGGCAAACTCGCTGCTGCTGCCTATTTCCATTCCCTGGCTATTTGGTCATGAAGAGATGGTGATGCCGATGTTCTTCGGCGTGGCGCTGGCGATGCTACTGGATGCCTGGCTGCTGTACCGCTTGTTCAACACGCGTATCTTTCCGGCTGAAGGGGCATGGCCGCCGGGGATTGCTGCTGCAGAATCCATCAAAGCGGGCGATCGAGGCGGCAAGCAGGCTGTGTTGTTGAGTACTGGTATCGTGATTGGCGCCATTGGCTCGTGGTTTAAATTCCCGATGGCGGCGCTTGGCACCGCGTTTATCGGCAATATCTGGGCGTTGGGTATGCTGGGCCTGGGCTTTCTGCTACGTGGCTATTCCGATCCGCTGTTTGGGATTGATATCAACAAACTCTATATCCCTCATGGGGTGATGGTAGGGGCGGGTCTGGTGGCGCTGTTCCAGATTGTCAAATTGATCCGTCAGAGTAATACCAGTAAAGCGCAGAGCAAGAGCAGTAGCGACCTGCTGGATCATGCGCAGAACGAGCAGATCGGTAAAACCATCCGCCTGGGCGCTTTCGGATTTATCGCCATTTCGGTGCTTATTGCGCTGGGTAGCGGCCTGTACGCGCACCTCACGCTGCCGTGGCTGATCGCTTTTATGCTTTACGCCGCATTTGCTGCCTTCCTGCATGAAATGATTGTGGGTCTTGCTGCCATGCACTCCGGCTGGTTCCCGGCTTTCGCCGTGGCGCTAATCACGCTGATTATCGGCATTTTGATTGGTTTTCCACCGGAAGCGCTGGCGATGCTGTGCGGCTTCTCCGCTGCAACCGGGCCGGCGTTTGCCGACATGGGATACGACCTGAAGGCAGGCTGGATCCTGCGCGGTAAAGGTCAGCACACCCGCTTTGAACTGGAAGGCCGTCGCCAGCAGTTGATTGCCGCGATTCTGGCCTTTGTGGTGGCGATGCCGGTCGTGCTGTTTATCTTCCGCGACTACTTCTCTCAGGGGCTGGTGCCGCCGGTAGCGAAAGTGTACGTCGCAGCCATTAAGGCGGGCGTATCGCTGGATATCGCCAAATCAATGCTGATCTGGGCCATCCCTGGCGCGATCATTCAGTTGATTGGCGGACCCGGTCGCCAGATGGGCGTCCTGCTGGCGACCGGGCTGTTAATCAATAATCCGCTGGCGGGTTGGGCGGTGATCATCGGTATCTCCATTCGCGCTATTGTACTGCGGGTAGGCGGCGAACCGGTTCGTCAAAAAATCGAGGTGCTGGCGGCGGGGCTTATCGCCGGTGATGCACTGTTCAGTTTCTTTAACTCAGTCCTGCCGGGCGGCAAAAAGTAATCACGTAATACAAAGGAAAATAGTATGAGCTTAAAACAGACCATTCAGGTTTTTGAATTACTCGACAGCGCGTATGCCAGCGGCGAAAAGGTGAAGAAACTGCTGGCGGAATACCCTGGCATCGACGTCAGCGTGAAAGCGGTCAGCGGTCCGAAAGGCAGTACTGATTTCGTAAACATCGTTATCCCGGGCACCGAGGGGAAACGTAGCGGCGGCAGTGCGCCGACACTGGGAATCGTAGGGCGTCTCGGCGGTATTGGCGCACGTCCGGGCCGTATCGGCCTGGTTTCGGATGCTGATGGCGCGGTGGCGGCGATTGCCAGTGCGCTCAAGTTGGCTGAGATGCAGCGTCAGGGCGATAGCCTGCCAGGCGATGTGATTGTGAGCACCCATATCTGCCCTGATGCGCCGACACGTCCACACGAACCGGTCGATTTTATGGATTCTCCGGTGGAAACCGAAGATATGAACGAACAGGAAGTTTCCGACGAGATGGATGCGGTGCTCTCTATCGATACTACTAAAGGCAACCGCGTCATCAATCACAAAGGCTTCGCCATTTCTCCGACGGTGAAATCGGGCTATGTTTTGCGCGTCTCAGACGATCTATTGCGGGTGATGGAGATGACCACCGGGCAGTTACCGGTCACGTTCCCGATCACCACTCAGGATATTACGCCGTACGGTAACGGTGTATACCACATCAACAGTATTTTACAGCCATCCATTGCCACCACTGCACCGGTGGTTGGCGTCGCGATCACGGCCGTCAGCACCGTGCCGGGCTGCGGTACTGGCGCAAGCCATGAAACGGATATCGCACTGGTCTGCAAATATGCAGTAGAAGTGGCGAAAGAGTTTACCCGCGGCACCTGCCACTTCTTTGATAAAGCGGAGTATCAGCGCCTGCTGGATCTGTACGGTTCACTGGCGCACCTGCAAAAACGTCAGCCGGGAGTGTGACATGGCAATACGCAAAATCGGTACGCTGACCATCGGTCAGGCGCCGCGTAGGGATATCACGCCGATCCTCGACGCCGCACTGCCTGCTCATGTGGCGTGCCTGCATGCCGGGGTGCTTGACGGGCTGGACGACGCAGCGATTGCTGCGCGCTTCGCACCGCAACCGGGTGATGCGTTGCTTACCTCACGCCTGCTGGACGGTCGTGCAGTGGTAATGGGGAAACCGGCAGTGGGTGAAGCGCTGCAGCAGAAGATTGACGATCTGGAGGCGCAAGGCTGCGAACTTATCGCTCTCCTCTGTACCGGCGAATTTCACGGGCTGCACAGCAAAAAAGCATGGCTGATGGAACCAGACCAGATTCTGCCTCCGACGCTCAATGCGCTGGTGGGCGAGCGCCGTGCCGGTATTCTGGTGCCGCTGGCGTCTCAAGTCGCCAGTGAACGGGAAAAGTGGCGGGGTGCGCAACGGCCCCCGGTTTTTGCCGTTGCCTCACCTTATACCGCTAGCGAAGAGGAATTGTCCACCGCCGCCCGTTCGCTGGAAGCGCAGGGCGCGGAGGTGATCCTCACTGATTGCATGGGGTTCACCGAGTGGCATCAGGAGATTTGCGCCCGTCACGTGGCGCTGCCGGTGGTGTTGTCGAATAAACTGCTGGCCGATCTGCTGAGTAACCTACTGTATGGAGAATGAAATGAATGCATCCCAAATCATGAATTTAGTGCTGTTGAGTAATTCGGTGCTGCCGGGAACGGGCTATCTGGAATACGCACTTCCTGTGCTGAAAGCGCAACTGGGCGGGCGTCGTAAGGTGGTGTTTATCCCCTTCGCGGGGGTCACTCAGAGCTGGGATGCTTATACCGATAAAGTGCGACTGGCGCTGGCGGAGCTGTCTCTGGAGATCACCGGGATTCATACCGTGGACGATCCGAAGGCGGCCCTTGCTGCGGCGGATATCGTGATGGTGGGCGGGGGAAATACCTTTAATCTACTGAAAAAATGCCGTGAATACGGGCTGATCGATCCTGTACGTCAGGCCGTCAATACGGGGGCGTTGTACGTAGGCTGGAGCGCCGGTGCGAATCTGGCCTGCCCGACGATTCGCACCACCAACGATATGCCAATCACCGATCCGGGCGGCTTCGATGCGCTCAATCTGGTGCCACTGCAAATCAATCCGCACTTTACCAACGCACTGCCCGCTGGTCACCAGGGGGAAACCCGCGAGCAGCGCATACGCGAGCTGTTGGTGGTTGATCCACACCTGGAAGTGATTGGCCTGCCGGAAGGAAACTGGATCTCCGTGCAGAACGGCAGTGCGCAACTGGGGGGCAGCAACCCGGCGTTGCTGTTTAAAGCCAATGAGCCAGCAGTTGTACTGGTTCCCGGTCATCGCTTTTACTGACGGAGGTTGCTGATGTTAGGCATTATTCGGGTACTGACCCATGACGATCGGCATTTTGTTGAGGAACATGGTCGCCTGATTCAGCAAGAGTACGGTATTGCGAGTATCAGTCGCTGTATTGCGGATCAACGACGCGGTATTTTCGATGCCGATAGCGAAGCGCTGGCGATACCGAAAATTGTTGCGTCAGGCCAGACATTACAGGCGCAAGGCTGTACCGCGCTGTTTTTGAGCTGTGCGGCCGATCCGGGTCTCGCACAGTTGCGTGCCGCGGTGAGTGTCCCTGTTATAAGTGCTGGCAGCGCCTCCGCCAGCATTGCGGCGATGCTGAAGCGTCCGGTGGCGGTGATGGGAATTGGTGTTGGGGCACCTGCGCCATTTCGTGCCCTGCTGGGGGAAAAGGTGCGCTATGCCAGGCCAGAAGGCGTGACCAATACGACGGACTTGCTGACGCCTGAGGGGCGTGCCAGTGCGCTGGCCTGCGCCGATATGTTGTACAAGGAGGGCGCGGAGGTCATCGCGTTTTCCTGCACGGGGTTTTCAACCATCGGGCTGGCTGACGCGATTCGTAGCAAACTGGGTAAAATTGCTATCGATGCGGTCAGCGCATCCGGGTTATTTGTCAGCCAACTGGCATAATGGATGCAGGCCAGGGATAGGGCGACTTCCATCACGTCAGACAGATATATGAAGATCTTCTTCAGGCGATCGACACTTCGGAAGGTGCACTTAGTAGTCGATCCCTATCTGCGCCTTAATTCCGGCGTCAAAAGCATGCTTAACCGGGCGTAACTCGCTGACGGTGTCCGCCAGTTCGATAATCTCACGATGGCAACCGCGACCGGTAATAATTACCGTTTGATGCGCCGGGCGATTGCGCAATGCGGTCATCACCTCGTCCAGCGGGAGATAGTCATACGCGACCATGTAGGTCAGTTCGTCGAGCAAAACGAGATCCAGACTTTCATCGGCCAGCATTCTGCGACCATGCTCCCAGACGGCGAGGCAGGCTGCGGTGTCGCTTGCGCGATCCTGGGTATTCCAGGTAAACCCGGTGGCCATTACCTGGAATTCGACGCCGTGCGGTTCGAGCAAATTGCGTTCGCCGTTCGGCCAGATGCCTTTAATAAACTGCACGACGCCGGCCTTTTTACCGTGCCCGACGGCGCGGGTCACTGTGCCAAACGCCGCGGTGGTTTTGCCTTTACCGTTGCCGGTAAAGACAATGATAATGCCGCGCTCTTCCTGGGCCGCCGCCACGCGGGCGTCAACCTTATCTTTTAACCGCTGCTGGCGTTCGCGGTAGCGTTCATCACTCATCGTGCGATTCCTGGTTTGCGCCCCGGCTGGGCATCAAAAGTCATTCCCGTCTTGCGACGGCTGTCGTCGCCCATCAGCCACAGATAAACAGGCATGATATCGGCGGGCGTTTTCAATTTTTGCGGATCTTCCGTTGGGAAAGCATTGGCACGCATTTTAGTACGGGTACCGCCAGGATTAATACAGTTAACCCGCAGATGGCGGCTTTGGTACTCTTCGGCCAGCACCTGCATCATGCCTTCGGTGGCAAATTTAGATGCTGCGTAGGCCCCCCAGTTGGCTCGTCCCTGGCGGCCAACGCTGGAAGAGGTAAAAACCAGCGAACCTGATTCAGATTTAAGTAATAAAGGAAGCAGCGCCTGAGTGAGCATAAAGGTGGCGTTAACGTTCACCTGCATAACTTCTTGCCATACTTCGGGTTTTTGTTGGTCCATGGGGCAAACATCGCCGAGCATACCGGCGTTGTGCAGCACGCCGTCAAGGCGCGGGTAGTGGATGGCTATCTTCTGCGCCAGTTGCTGGCACGCCTGTGGCGTGCAGGTTAACAGGTCCAGAACAAACCACTGGGCAGGGATCCCGCCCGCCTGCTGAATCTCGTGGGCGACGCCGCGCAACTTCTCTTCATTACGACCGACCAGGATGACGCTGGCGCTATAGCGGGAATAGGTCAGCGCGGCTTCACGGCCAATGCCGTCGCTGGCGCCGGTAACAAGGATGATGCGGTCCTGTAACAGGTGACGTTGCGGTTGATAATGCACGGCGACTCCTCTCAAGCGATCGGCTGACGATCGCGCTTGCTATTAGGTCTCTCACTTTTGCGCTTTATGCCCTAAAGCGCTCGCTATTGCAATCGGCGAAACGGAAACACGTCAGAGAATTAATATCTTGCAACGATTTTATCGTCGCTGAAAAAACAGGATTGCGCCTCACGCGTAACACAAAGCACAAAGACTTATCGCGGACGGCTGATGTACACTGTGCGTCAACGTCAGTGGTTTACACAAGGTGAAAACGTGGAGTTACTTGCTCAATACGGCCTGTTTTTGGCAAAAATCGCGACGATTGTCGTCGCAATTGCGGTTATCGTCGCCATTATTGTTAACCTGACTCAGCGCAAGAAGCAGCGCGGGGAGCTCCGGGTGACCAATCTTAGCGAGCAGTATAAGGATATGAAGGAAGATCTGGCGGTTTCGTTGCTTGATGGCCCGCAGCAGAAGCGGTGGCATAAAGTGCAAAAGAAAAAGCACAAGCAGGAAGCAAAGGCCGCAAAGGCCCGGGCAAAGCTGGGTACCGCGGAGCCAGACGCGAAATCGCGGGTTTGGGTGCTGGATTTTAAAGGCAGCATGGATGCCCATGAAGTCAGCAGCCTGCGGGAAGAGATCACCGCTGTTCTGGCGGCGGTAAAAGCGCGTGACCAGGTCGTGATTCGCCTCGAAAGTCCCGGCGGCGTGGTCCACGGTTATGGCCTTGCCGCTTCGCAACTGCAACGCTTGCGTGACAAACAGATCCCGTTGACGGTAGCGGTAGATAAGGTGGCGGCCAGCGGAGGTTATATGATGGCCTGCGTGGCGAACCGAATTGTCGCCGCGCCGTTTGCGATTCTTGGCTCGATTGGTGTTGTGGCGCAGATCCCGAACATTAATCGCTTCCTGAAGAACAAAGATATTGATATTGAGCTGCATACCGCCGGTCAATACAAGCGCACCCTGACGATGCTGGGTGAAAATACGGAAGAAGGGCGGCAGAAATTCCGTGAAGATCTGAATGATACCCATCGGTTATTTAAAGACTTTGTTCATCAAATGCGGCCAACGCTGGATATTGAACAGGTGGCCACTGGCGAACACTGGTACGGCGTTCAGGCGCTTGAAAAGGGCCTTGTGGACGCGGTGGAAACCAGTGATGAACTGCTGCTGGGGCTGATGGAAAAACATGAGGTTATCAGCGTGCGCTACCAACAGCGTAAGAAAATGCTCGATCGTTTTACCGGCAGCGCGGCGGAAAGCGCCGACAAGCTACTGCTGCGCTGGTGGCAGCGTGGGCAAAAGCCGCTGATGTAACCCCGCTCATGTAAACAAAAACAAAGAAGACGCGAGGCTAAAACCTCGCGTTGCCATATCTGGCCGGTAAGCCATTTTTAATCCGCCAGGTGATACTTATCGGACAACTGGTGCGCAAGGTATTTGAACATATTAAATACCGCCGTACTTTTCGCCGTGGGCAGCCCCTGTTCATCAAGATAGAACTCGCCGCTGAATACCAGTACGCCGTTACGCTGAACGACATCGGTGGCCTCGATCCCGGCTAACGTATCTTCATGTTCGCGAATAAGCGTGTTGGCTTTTTCCAGCAGCGTCTGGCGATCGATTGGTTGGGTTGTACCTTGCATAAATACCTCCTGTGATTCTTACCGGTTAGTCTACGCCGCGCGGCGGCGCGGGGCAAATATTCCACTGTGCTTACAAGGGTATTCGCAGGCGCTTAATAAACATCAGTTTAGTGGCGGGATTTGCTTTTGCATGCTAATAAAGTTGCGTAACGAATTTTATCAGGTACAGTGTGACGCTTTCAGCGATCTGGTAACAGATTTGCTTGACATTCGGCCAAAAATTATTCGTGCTATGTCGCCAGGCCAGAAAAAGCCAGCTAACTCAGCTAACTGGTTTTATGGATGTGAAACCGGTGCAAAGGGTTGATATCCATCGATAACGACGCAACATTTGTTGTGACGTGTTTCCCGTGGATGGTGAATCAATGTGCGATGTATTCTGGATGAATCAAATTAGGTAAAGGTGAATATGGGTAAAGCTCTCGTTATCGTTGAGTCCCCGGCAAAAGCCAAAACGATCAATAAGTATCTGGGTAGTGACTACGTGGTTAAATCCAGCGTCGGTCATATCCGCGATTTGCCGACCAGTGGCTCAGCTTCCAAAAAGAGCGCCGACTCTACCTCCACCAAAGGGGCTAAAAAGCCTAAGAAGGATGAACGTGGCGCTCTGGTTAATCGTATGGGCGTGGACCCGTGGCATGACTGGAATGCGCACTATGAAATACTTCCGGGTAAAGAAAAGGTCGTTTCAGAACTCAAACAGTTGGCGGAAAAAGCTGACCACATCTACCTCGCAACCGACCTTGACCGCGAAGGGGAAGCGATTGCATGGCACCTGCGGGAAGTTATCGGTGGTGATGAACAGCGCTATAGCCGCGTGGTGTTCAACGAGATCACCAAAAATGCCATTCGTCAGGCCTTCGAAAAGCCTGGTGAACTGAATATCGACCGGGTTAATGCTCAGCAGGCGCGTCGTTTTATGGATCGCGTGGTGGGCTATATGGTTTCTCCACTGCTGTGGAAAAAAATTGCCCGTGGTTTGTCTGCCGGCCGCGTCCAGTCCGTTGCCGTACGTCTGGTGGTGGAACGCGAGCGCGAAATTAAAGCATTCGTTCCGGAAGAGTTCTGGGAGGTTGACGCCAGTACCACGACGCCGGGCGGCGAGGCATTACAACTGCAGGTGACGCATAACGGTGATAAACCGTTCCGCCCGGTTAGCCGTGATGAAACTATGGCGGCGGTCGCGCTGCTTGAAAACGCCAGCTACAGCGTGCTGGAGCGTGAAGATAAGCCGACCAGCAGCAAGCCTGGCGCGCCCTTTATCACCTCGACGCTGCAGCAGGCCGCCAGCACGCGTCTGGGATTCGGCGTGAAGAAAACCATGATGATGGCGCAGCGTCTCTACGAAGCGGGCTATATTACCTATATGCGTACCGATTCGACGAACCTCAGCCAGGACGCGCTGAATATGGTGCGCGACTATATCGATGATAAATTCGGTAAAAAATATCTTCCGGCGAGCGCTAACCAGTACGCCAGCAAAGAAAACTCGCAGGAGGCGCACGAGGCGATCCGTCCTTCCGATGTCAATGTGCTGGCCGAAACGCTGAAAGATATGGAATCTGACGCGCAGAAACTGTATCAGTTGATCTGGCGTCAGTTCGTCGCTTGTCAGATGACGCCTGCGCAGTATGACTCCACCACGCTGACGGTAAAAGCCGGGGATTTCAAACTGAAAGCGCGCGGTCGTACGCTGCGCTTTGACGGCTGGACGAAAGTAATGCCAGCTCTGCGTAAAGGCGATGAAGATCGTACCTTACCTGTGGTAAACAAAGGTGACCGCCTCAGTCTGGTTGAGCTGACGCCCGCGCAGCACTTTACTAAGCCGCCCGCGCGTTTTAGTGAAGCGTCGCTGGTGAAAGAGCTGGAAAAACGTGGGATTGGTCGTCCGTCCACCTATGCCTCGATTATTTCGACTATCCAGGACCGCGGTTATGTACGAGTGGAAAACCGTCGTTTCTATGCGGAAAAAATGGGAGAAATTGTCACCGATCGTCTGGAAGAAAACTTCCGCGATTTGATGAACTACGATTTTACCGCACAAATGGAAGACCGACTCGACCAGGTGGCCAATCATCAGGCTGAATGGAAACAGGTGCTCGACCACTTCTTTGGCGACTTCACTGCGCAACTGGAAACCGCGGAGAAAGATCCGGAAGTGGGGGGCATGCAGCCAAACCCGATGGTACTGACCAGCATCGATTGTCCAACCTGCGGGCGCAAGATGGGGATTCGCACCGCCAGCACCGGGGTGTTCCTCGGCTGTTCAGGGTATGCGTTGTCGCCGAAAGAGCGCTGTAAAACCACCATTAATCTGGTACCGGAAAACGAAGTCCTTAACGTGCTGGAAGGCGATGACGCGGAAACCAATGCGTTACGCGCCAAACGTCGCTGTAAAAAGTGCGGCACTGCGATGGACAGTTACCTTATCGATCCGAAGCGTAAGCTGCATGTCTGCGGCAATAACCCGACCTGTGATGGTTACGAGATTGAAGAGGGCGAATTCCGCATCAAGGGCTATGATGGTCCGATCGTTGAGTGTGAAAAATGTGGTTCCGAAATGCACCTGAAGATGGGGCGTTTTGGTAAGTACATGGCCTGTACTAACGATGAATGTAAAAACACGCGTAAAATCCTGCGTAATGGCGAGGTGGCCCCGCCGAAAGAAGATCCGGTTCCACTGCCGGAACTTCCCTGCGAGAAATCAGACGCCTACTTCGTTCTGCGTGATGGTGCGGCGGGCGTCTTCCTGGCTGCCAGCACTTTCCCTAAATCACGCGAAACCCGTGCGCCGCTGGTGGAAGAACTGTATCGTTTCCGCGATCGTCTGGCGGAGAAACTGCGTTATCTGGCCGATGCGCCGCAGAAAGATCCGCAGGGTAATAAAACGATGGTGCGCTTTAGCCGTAAGACGAAGCAGCAATATGTCGCTTCGGAGAAAGACGGCAAAGCGACCGGCTGGTCCGCTTTCTATATTGACGGGCAATGGACTGAAGCGAAGAAATAACCTTTATCACTGGTAGTGAGGGCCGCATTGCGGCCCTTTTTAATCGTGCGGTATGGCGCTTGCGCATTTTGTTGCGCTTTATCTCCTCTTATAACCAGCTTATTATTTTTCGTTGGTATCTATACACTGTAGATATAAATGATATAGTGGTTATAGTTAACCGTTTCTTTATTATCAAATCGTCTTATACATCACCGTCTTCAGGATGCGTTGTGACGCCATATGGCGAATCGCAGGGATGGCCAGACAAGTGCGCCGGCCAGGAAGTGACCTGAACGTAAAATGTATTAAGCGGGTTCATTTTACGCGCTATTTGGATATCAGCCATGAAACTACAGCAACTCCGCTACATCGTTGAGGTTGTTAACCATAATCTGAATGTTTCCTCTACTGCTGAAGGTTTGTATACCTCACAGCCCGGCATCAGCAAACAGGTCCGCATGCTGGAAGATGAACTGGGCGTTCAGATTTTTGCTCGCAGTGGTAAACACTTGACTCAGGTCACGCCAGCAGGGCAGGAGATCATACGCATCGCGCGTGAAGTCTTGTCGAAGGTGGAGGCGATAAAGTCGGTGGCGGGCGAGCATACCTGGCCTGACAAAGGTTCACTGTATGTTGCAACCACGCATACGCAAGCCCGTTATGCGCTACCGGGCGTCATCAAAGGCTTTATTGAACGCTATCCTCGCGTCTCGTTGCACATGCATCAGGGCTCACCGACACAAATCGCCGAAGCTGTTTCAAAGGGCAATGCTGACTTTGCCATCGCGACTGAAGCGCTCCATCTCTATGATGATTTGGTTATGTTGCCGTGCTATCACTGGAACCGATCGATCGTTGTCACACCAGAGCATCCGCTGGCCTCTCAGGGGTCGGTTTCAATAGAAGAGCTGGCCCAGTATCCGCTGGTGACCTACACTTTTGGGTTTACCGGGCGCTCCGAACTGGATACGGCGTTTAACCGTGCCGGACTCACGCCGCGCATTGTTTTCACCGCGACGGACGCCGACGTGATTAAAACCTACGTCCGACTAGGGCTCGGGGTAGGGGTGATAGCCAGCATGGCGGTGGATCCTGTGTCTGATCCCGATTTGGTTAAGCTTGACGCCCACGGCATTTTTAGCCACAGCACCACAAAGATAGGGTTTCGTCGCAGTACCTTCTTAAGAAGCTATATGTATGATTTTATTCAACGATTTGCGCCGCATTTAACCAGAGATGTGGTCGATACGGCCGTTGCCCTGCGCTCAAATGAAGATATTGAAGCCATGTTCAAAGATATTAAGTTACCGGAAAAATAACCCTGTAAAAAATAATGGCATCCTCCAGGGGATGCCAAATTTAATAATGGCCTGGAAGCGAATAATTTAACCTCGTTTGAATCACAGTTTCGCTAACTCCCCATAACATATTTGCGAATATACCTGTTTCGATCAAAATAATGATGAAAGATATCTGTCGAAAAGTAAATTCACTGGATTAATACAAAATCTATAATTAAGATTTATCTGTACTAAGTTATTTTTAGCAATTGGTGGTGGAAGAATGATTAGTGATATCGATTATATGAAGTTAGCGATGTCACAGGAGCGTGACAAGATCGAGATAGATCCGGTTTTAAGAAGTAAGGCCTGGAGCGCCGTTATCCTTGGGCTTGCGATGTTCTGGAGCATCATTGCTCTGGTTGTCTGCAACATTTGGTTTCTAAACTAGAGCACATTACCTGTTAAAAGATCTGTGTCATTTTTATGACAAAAAAGATTTGCGAATTATTCCCATCTGATAATACGGCGGTAATAAGGCGTATATGATTTTTCTTTTGAAGAGTTTTTCCGTCAATCTACTCTCCTGAACTGATCGCCAGAATAACGGCGATCAGTTTTTTATCGTACTCGCGTACTAATACAATACCTTTGTTAGCACAATTAGCCTCTTTCAAATTCTCTCATTATTTTCACGCATATTATTCAACTTTCCTGGCATCATACTTTTTTCCTCTTTTAGCAATTTGGGGTGTTATCAAAATGTTACGCAAAAGATGTGTTATCTTTAATAATAACCCTGAGGAGCAGCAGGAGATACTATCCCTAAGGTAAAGGAGGAGCTATGTCGTCAACCCTACGCGCAGCCAGCAAGGATTCGTTACAGGTTAAAGGTAAAACCTGGCACTACTACAGCTTACCGCTGGCTGCCAAAGAACTGGGCGATCTGTCGCGTTTGCCCAAATCGCTTAAAGTACTTCTGGAAAACCTTCTGCGCTGGCAGGATGGTGATTCAGTGACCGCCGAAGATATTCACGCCCTTGCCGGATGGTTGAAACAGGCCCATGCCGACCGAGAAATCGCCTACCGTCCGGCGCGAGTACTGATGCAGGATTTTACGGGCGTCCCCGCCGTCGTGGATCTGGCGGCAATGCGTGAAGCGGTAAAACGCCTGGGAGGCGACACCGCCAAAGTGAACCCGCTTTCCCCCGTCGATCTGGTCATTGACCATTCGGTCACCGTAGATCGCTTTGGCGATGATGATGCCTTTGCAGAAAACGTCCGCCTTGAGATGGCGCGGAACCATGAGCGTTATGTCTTTTTACGCTGGGGACAGCAGGCATTCAGTCGCTTTAGCGTCGTGCCGCCGGGGACCGGGATTTGCCACCAGGTTAACCTTGAGTATCTTGGTCGCGCCGTATGGAGCGAACAGCAAGAGGGGGAATGGGTAGCCTTTCCGGACACGCTGGTCGGCACCGATTCGCACACTACCATGATTAACGGCCTTGGTGTGCTGGGCTGGGGCGTCGGCGGTATTGAAGCGGAAGCCGCGATGCTGGGGCAGCCGGTTTCGATGCTGATCCCGGATGTCGTTGGCTTCAAGCTGAGCGGTAAGCTGCGAGAGGGGATTACCGCGACGGACCTGGTGCTTACCGTGACTCAGATGCTGCGCAAACACGGCGTAGTGGGTAAATTTGTTGAATTCTATGGTGATGGCCTCGACTCACTTCCCCTCGCGGATCGCGCGACAATTGCCAATATGTCACCGGAATACGGTGCGACCTGCGGTTTCTTTCCCGTTGATGCTGTAACGCTTGACTACATGCGCCTGACCGGGCGCAGCGAAGAGCAGGTGGCGCTGGTCGAAGCCTATGCGAAAGCGCAGGGAATGTGGCGTCTGCCCGGGGATGAACCCGTCTTTACCAGCACACTGGCGCTGGATATGGCAACCGTAGAAGCCAGTCTGGCTGGTCCGAAACGGCCACAAGATCGGGTCGCCCTCGGGGACGTGCCAAAGGCGTTTGCTGCCAGTACAGAACTGGAGGTTAACCATGCGCAAAAAGATAAACGACCGATCGACTATACGCTGAACGGACAGCAATATTCATTGCCGGATGGGGCGGTGGTTATTGCCGCGATTACCTCCTGTACCAATACGTCAAACCCCAGCGTACTGATGGCCGCCGGTTTGCTGGCCAAAAATGCCGTCGAACTGGGCCTGAAACCGCAGCCGTGGGTAAAAGCGTCGCTGGCGCCGGGGTCGAAAGTGGTTTCCGACTATCTGGCCCACGCGAAACTGACGCCTTATCTTGATGAACTGGGTTTTAATCTGGTGGGCTATGGTTGTACTACCTGTATTGGTAACTCCGGACCGCTACCGGATCCGATTGAGCGCGCCATCAGGCAGGGGGATCTGACTGTCGGCGCGGTCCTTTCGGGTAACCGTAACTTCGAAGGGCGAATTCACCCGCTGGTGAAAACCAACTGGCTGGCTTCGCCGCCGTTGGTGGTGGCCTATGCTCTGGCGGGGAACATGAACCTTGATCTGACTCGTGAGCCGTTGGGACGGGGTAAAGACGGGCAACCGGTGTATCTGAAAGATATCTGGCCGAGTGGCGAGGAGGTCGCCCGCGCGGTGGAGCAAGTGTCGACGCAGATGTTCCGTAAAGAGTATGCGGAGGTGTTTGAAGGCACCGCCGAGTGGAAGGCGATAAAAGTAGAACGGTCGGACACTTACGACTGGCAAGACGATTCAACCTATATTCGCCTGTCACCCTTCTTTGATGAGATGGCGGCTGAACCCAAACCGGTGGAAGATATTCATGGCGCGCGTATTCTGGCGATGCTGGGGGACTCGGTTACCACTGACCATATCTCTCCGGCAGGCAGTATCAAAGCCGAGAGTCCCGCCGGGCGTTATTTGCTAAACCATGGTGTTGAACGTACTGATTTTAACTCCTACGGTTCCCGTCGCGGGAATCACGAGGTGATGATGCGCGGTACGTTCGCCAATATTCGTATTCGTAACGAAATGGTACCAGGTGTGGAGGGCGGGATGACGCGCCATCTTCCGGATAGTGAGCCGATTGCTATTTACGATGCCGCAATGTTGTACAAGGAAGAGGGGACGCCGCTGGCGGTGATCGCCGGGAAAGAGTACGGTTCCGGTTCCAGCCGCGACTGGGCGGCAAAAGGGCCGCGCTTGCTTGGCGTCAGGGTTGTCATCGCTGAGTCTTTCGAACGTATCCATCGCTCTAACCTGATTGGAATGGGAATATTGCCGCTGGAATTCCCGCAAGGCGTTACGCGTAAGACGCTGGGCTTAAGCGGAGAGGAAAGGATTGATATCGGTAACCTGCAGGCTTTACAGCCGGGGACAACAGTGCCGGTAACGCTGACGCGGACGGACGGTAAGCAAGAAATCATTGACTGTCGCTGCCGCATTGATACCGCCACTGAGCTGACGTACTACCAGAACGATGGCATATTGCATTATGTGATTCGCAATATGCTGTAAACCAGATGTTTTAAACAAAAGGGCCAGCAAATGCTGGCCCGTATTCTTAACGGCTTTATTTGCCCAGAAGGTGCCCCATTTTGGCGGCTTTGGTATCCAGATAGTGGGCATTTTTCGGATTGCGGCCCACAATCAGCGGTACGCGTTCCACAATATTGATTCCCGCTTCGCTCAGGATCTCGACCTTCTTCGGGTTGTTGGTTAACAGACGAACCTGATCGACATTGAGCAACTTAAACATATCCGCACACAGCGTGAAGTCACGCTCATCGGCGGCAAAACCCAACTGATGGTTGGCTTCAACCGTGTCATAGCCTTGATCCTGCAGAGCATAAGCGCGGATTTTATTCAGCAGACCAATATTGCGCCCTTCCTGACGGTGATACAGCAGAATACCGCGCCCTTCTTCGGCAATATGCGACAACGCGGCTTCCAGTTGAAACCCGCAATCACAGCGCAGACTAAAAAGAGCATCGCCGGTTAAACATTCAGAATGTACGCGAGCCAGAACCGGGGATTGCCCCGAAATATCGCCGAATACCAGCGCGACGTGATCCTGTCCGGTTGCCAGTTCTTCAAAACCCACCATGAGGAAATCTCCCCATGGCGTTGGCAGTTTGGCTTCTGCCACACGTTTAAGCTGCATGTGATTCTCCAGATTTTATCAGCACCTGACTGTGCTTCTGTTTGCCATCATTTTGCCACAATGGCGTGACGTTCGCCTAATTGCGTGCGCTCAGTTGGGCGCAAAGCGCACAAACGCGCGACTTTCCGTTATGATATTGAGGTCAATGATAAGGAGACGAGATGCTGTTAATTGCCCGACGAACCGCCGCTGCGGCGGTGGTGTTATTAGTTATGCCCGCGGTGGTCTGGGTTTCCGGCTGGACATGGCATCCCGGATTACCGGAAGGGGTGATGAAGCCCCTGTATTGGGTGACTGAAACAGTGACGCAACCCTGGGGCGTTATTACGCATGTTATTTTATGTCTCTGGTTCCTGTGGTGCCTGCGTTTTCGCCTGCGGGCGGCGATTATGCTGTTTCTGATCCTTGCTGCGGCGATTTTAATTGGGCAAGGAATGAAGTCGTGGATCAAAGACCAGGTGCAGGAACCCCGGCCTTTTGTCATCTGGCTGGAACAGACGCGGCAGGTGCCGGTGGATCAATTCTACGCGTTGAAACGCAAAGAACGCGCTAAACTGGTGCATGCGCAACTGGCGCAAGAGCAGAGAATACCGGCATTCCTGCGTAAACACTGGCAAAAAGAGACCGGTTTTGCTTTCCCTTCTGGTCACACGATGTTTGCCGCCAGTTGGGCGCTGCTCGGCGTCGGATTGCTGTGGCCGCGTCGTCGTTGGGCAACCATGGGACTGCTGCTGGTGTGGGCCACGCTGGTGATGGGGAGCCGACTGGCGCTGGGGATGCACTGGCCACAGGATCTGATCGTTGCGACGCTGATTTCCTGGCTGTTGGTGACGCTGGCGACCTGGCTCGCCCAGCGGTTTTGCGGCTCGCTTTTGCCGCCGGGTGAAGAAGCACGGGATATTAAAAAAAGGGTCGCAGCACAGGAATAATGTTGCTATTACCAGTACAAGGCGGCATATCCTGTACTGGTATCATGCTTTTCCATTTCACCGCTGCGGCGAAAATGATACTTTATAGGGCTGAACGCGGTTTTTTTCGCGCAACCCACATAACGGGAAGTCATGTGAAATATTTACTTATTTTCTTACTGGTATTAGCCATCTTCGTCATTTCAGTGACGCTGGGGGCCCAGAATGATCAACTGGTCACGTTCAACTATTTGCTCGCGCAGGGTGAATTCCGTATTTCGACGCTGCTGGCCGTGCTTTTTGCCGCCGGTTTTGCTATCGGCTGGCTGATTTGCGGCCTTTTTTGGCTGCGCGTTCGCGTCTCGCTGGCGCGCGCAGAGCGTAAGATTAAGCGTCTGGAGCACCAGATCGCGCCTGCCAGCGTTGCGCCTGCTGAAGCGGGTGTTCCTGTGGTAAAGGAATAACCCTTTATGCTGGAGTTGTTGTTTCTGCTTTTGCCTGTTGCCGCTGCTTATGGCTGGTATATGGGGCGCAGAAGTGCACAACAGTCCAAACAGGACGATGCGAGCCGTCTGTCGCGTGACTACGTGACAGGGGTAAACTTCCTGCTGAGCAATCAGCAGGATAAAGCTGTCGATCTCTTCCTTGATATGCTGAAAGAGGATACGGGCACCGTCGAAGCACATCTCACGCTCGGTAATCTGTTCCGCTCGCGCGGCGAGGTTGACCGGGCTATTCGCATTCACCAAAGCCTGATGGAAAGCGCCGCGCTGACGTATGACCAGCGTCTGCTCGCCGTACAACAGCTCGGGCGTGATTATATGGCCGCCGGGCTCTACGACCGGGCGGAGGGCATGTTCAAGCAACTGGTGGATGAAACGGATTTTCGTCTCGGTGCCTTGCAGCAACTGCTGCAAATCTATCAGGCGACCAGCGACTGGCAATCCGCTATTGAGGTAGCCGAGCGTCTGGTAAAGCTGGGGAAAGAGAAACATCGCGGCGAAATCGCGAATTTTTGGTGCGAACTGGCGCTTCAGCAAATGGCGAGCAACGATCTGGATAAGGCGATGGCGTTGCTGAAAAAAGGTGCGGCGGCGGACCGTTCCGCCGCGCGGGTTTCTATCATGATGGGCCGGGTATGGATGGAAAAGGGCGACTACGCGAAAGCGGTAGAGAGCCTGGAGCGTGTTATCGAACAGGATAAAGAGCTGGTCGTTGAAACGCTGGAAATGCTGCAAACCTGTTATCAGCAGTTGGGGAAAGCCAGCGAATGGGAGGCGTTTTTGCGTCGCTGCGCTGAAGAAAATGTCGGGGCGAGCGCCGACCTTATGCTGGCGCAAATTCTCGAACAACGGGAAGGAATCGAGCCCGCGCAAAACTATGTTACCCGTCAACTGGAGCGCCATCCGACGATGCGCGTTTTCCACAAGCTAATTGACTACCATATTAATGAGGCCGAAGAGGGGCGGGCGAAGGAGAGCCTCGGCGTTCTGCGTCATATGGTTGGGGAACAGGTGCGCAGCAAGCCGCGCTACCGCTGCCAGAAATGCGGTTTTACCTCCCATACCCTGTACTGGCACTGCCCGTCGTGCCGCTCATGGTCAACTATTAAACCGATTCGTGGCCTTGACGGGCAGTAGGTTAAAAAAAATCTGCGTTTTAGTTACAACATACTTATTAGTTATGACCGTCGTTACCTCCGCTCCCGGTAATCAAATCGCCAGGCAGGGAGGGAAATGCAGCCTGTTATTTTCGCTTTATCGCAGGTAAAATGCTGGCCGTTTACCTTTCTTGCGCCGCAGTGGCGCTTATCAACAATTAAGGTCCGGTCATGACGTCTACTGCTACATCTTTTTCCCGCGTTGTCACATCTTCGCCCGTCGTCGTTGCTCTCGATTATGATAACCGTGATAAAGCGCTGGCGTTTGTCGACCGTATCGACCCGCGCGACTGTCGTCTGAAGGTTGGCAAAGAGATGTTTACTCTGCTCGGGCCGCAGTTTGTCCGCGACCTGCACCAGCGTGGGTTTGACGTTTTCCTCGATCTCAAGTTTCATGATATCCCGAATACCACGGCGCGTGCGGTCGCTGCGGCAGCGGATCTGGGCGTCTGGATGGTTAACGTTCACGCCTCTGGCGGCGCGCGCATGATGACCGCTGCACGAGAAGCACTACTGCCCTTTGGCAGTGACGCGCCGCTGCTGATTGCGGTAACCGTGTTAACCAGCATGGAAGCCAGCGATCTACAGGCGCTGGGAATCTCCCTTTCTCCGGCAGATTACGCTGCGAAGCTGGCGGCGCTGACCCAACGCTGCGGTCTGGATGGTGTCGTCTGCTCGGCGCAGGAGGCGGTGCGTTTCAAACAAGAACGTGGCCAGGCGTTTAAGCTGGTGACGCCCGGCATTCGTCCTCTGGGCAGCGATGCCGGCGACCAGCGGCGAATTATGACGCCGGAACAGGCGCAGGCGGCTGGCGTCGATTATATGGTGATTGGCCGTCCGGTAACCCAGTCTGCCGATCCGGCTGCCACGCTGCGCAGCATCAACGCATCGCTAAACAAGGGGGCATGATGAGCGATTCCAGTAGCCGTCTGGTGTATTCAACGGATGGTGGCCGTATTGATGAGCCCAAACAGGTACAGACGCGTCCGAAAGGAGACGGTATTGTGCGCATCCAGCGCCAGACCAGCGGCCGCAAGGGTAAAGGCGTATGCCTGATTAGCGGAATTGATGAAAATGATGATGCGCTGGCTAAACTAGCCGCCGAACTGAAAAAGAAATGCGGCTGCGGTGGGTCGGTGAAGGATGGCGTAATAGAGATTCAGGGCGATAAGCGCGATTTGCTGAAATCGTTGCTGGAAGCTAAAGGTATGAAAGTTAAGCTGGCTGGCGGTTAATTAATTATTAAGGCCGCGATATTTATCGTGGCCTTAATTTTTTGCCGGGGGTATCAGCCAGCGGCTGTAAATTAATTTTATAGTGCGTGGTAAATATTATTTACCCACCTGGTGGCCGATAATCCCGCCGACTGCCGCGCCGCCCAGCGTACCCAGGGTGCTGCCGTCCGTTAATACCGCGCCGCCGATAGCGCCGGCACCCGCACCGATTGCGGTGTTGCGGTCGCGTTTAGACCAGTGAGAACAAGCGCTCAGAGACATTGCAACCGTGACGGCCAGCACTACAGCGGTCATTTTTTTGTTCATTGAAGTCATCATTTTTTTCTCCTGAATAATCTATTCATGGATACAACTTCCTTTAAGCATAGCGTGTTACTCCAGCCCAGGGGGTATTCCATGTCACTTTCGTTGCGCAGGTGTTACTTTAATCACGCAGGTGATAGTCACTTCCTGTTATATCGCTAATATTAATTCTACTTTCTATAAATTTTTCAGGCAGGTAAAAACTCTGAATTGAGGCGTCGGAAAAGTCTCAGACGAAACTCAGGCCGGACATTGTCCGGCAAAGCGTCGTGCGTAATAGCAAAAAAGGGGAATCAGGGATGGTCGACGATATCGACGGCTAATCCGCATTCGATTAATTGATTGCGAACGGCATCGCTAAGATTATTATCGGTAATAAGGCGATTAAATCGCCCGACAGGGCCGAGTGGATAGGGGTGAACAACATTGAACTTCGAACTGTCGCTAAGCACAATGGCTTCACAGCCCTTTTCCAGCACCGCATTGACCACATCGGCTCGCATCATATCCCGTCCGGTAAATCCGGTTTCAGCCTGCCAGCCGTCAATACCGATAAAAGCCTTACTAAAATGGACCTGCTGGATACAGTGCCGTGTCAACGGGCCAACCATACTTTCACTGCGTTTTTGATAAATTCCGCCAAGCAGAATGACTTCCCCGGGAGACGCTTTCAGCAGATGCGCGATATAGCTACTGACGGTAATGATAGTAACATCACCGCGATCGGCAAGCGTACGCGCAAGCAGAGCGTTACCGCTACCGTTCTCGATAAATACCGTCTCACCAGAGGAGACAAGCGTAGCAGCCCATGCGGCCAGTTCACGTTTGATGGCGAAATGGGTCATCATCCGGGTTTCCACATCTTCGCTATCCAGTGGAACAGCGAAGCCGTGGGTACGACGCAGATAGCTCTGCTGTTCTAATAAATTCAGATCCTGGCGGATGGTGACTTCAGAGACACCGGTCATCTTCGCGAGATCGGCCACGCTGATGCGGCCTTTATCGATGACCATTTGCAAAATACTTTGTTGTCTGGCGTTCATAGCAACATCACGGTTAAGGGCTATTTGGGCTAACGAGTGGTCTTATGCGGCCGGTGGTAACGAGGAAATTATTAAATTTCCCACGGCGCTTTAGGCTGACCGGATTTCTCTTCCTGTTCGTCGCTGGAAAGCGCCTGCAGCTCAGCTTTCAGAATTTCCAGGTTATGGATAGCGGAGTGATAATCCCCGGCAACCAGAATATCCAGCACGGTATCGATACGTTGGGCGAGCAGGCGGGTATTCAGTTCTGACATGGCGTTATCCTGATAATAAATGTGAATAAAATCAATGATGCTAAAAATAGAAGAAAAAGAGAAGTGAAAAAAACGTACAACTCACTTATCTGCGCAGCGTTGCAGGCAATACCCAGAAAAAACAGGGAAAAGGTAGAAATACGGCTCCACATGCGGGAGCCGTAGAGGGCCGTTTATCAGGCCGCGGGGCGTGCAATCACGCTACGGGTTTCCATGCGAACTTCAGCAATCGTAACGTCGATAACGTCGGTTACCTTATAGACGATTTCGCCTTTAATTTGCACGGTGCCGTTTTCCGGGCTGCAAACCAGTTCATCGCGTACGGCGTGCAGGAATGGCGCCGGAATAAAGGCGACCGCGCCATTATCAACCAGACGCACGCGCATGCCGCCGCGGCTGATATCAACAATTTCAGCGGCAAAACGGGTATCGGTTCCGGCTTTAGGGCTCAGATAGCGGGCGTACAGCCAGTCACCGACATCGCGCTCCGCCATGCGGTTGAGGCGACGGCGTTCCGCCATTTGTACCGTAACGTCATCCTGCGGACGGGCGATGGCTTCCCCTTTGATAATCGCTTTCAGCAAACGGTGATTGATCATATCGCCATACTTACGGATCGGGGAGGTCCAGGTTGCGTAAGCATCAAGGCCCAGGCCAAAGTGCGGACCCGGCTCGGTGCTAATTTCCGCGAATGACTGGAAGCGGCGAATACGGCTGTCGAGGAAACCGGACGGCTGAGCGTCGAGCTCGCGACGCAGTTTGCAGAAGCCCTGCAGCGTTAATACTTCCTCTGGATCAACGTGCACATCGTGCGTCTTCAGCAATGCCGCTAATTGCTCGGTGTTTGCTGGATCGAACCCGGTGTGAACGTTATAAATGCCGAAGCCGAGTTTATCGCGCAGGACGCGGGCCGCACAAATGTTGGCGGCAATCATCGATTCTTCCACAATACGATTAGCGATACGGCGCGGTTCGGCGACGATGTCCAGCACTTCGCCTTTTTCTCCCAGTACAAAGCGATAATCCGGGCGATCTTTGAACACCAGCGCGTGGTTCTGGCGCCATTCGCTACGCCGCAGGCAGACATCCTGCAGCAGTTTAATTTGCTGCGCGATGGTTTCACTCTCCGGCTGCCAGCTACCGTGGTTTTCCAGCCAGTCGGAAACCTCATCGTAGGCCAGTTTCGCTTTGGACTCGATGGTGGCGGCGAAGAACTCAATATCGTCTTCGATAGCGCCATCATCAGCCAGAATCATGCGACAGGCCAGAACCGGACGGACTTCGTTGGCGAGCAGGGAGCAGAGATCGTCAGACAGCTCGCGTGGCAGCATCGGAATATTGAAGCCCGGCAGGTAGTTGGTAAAGGCGCGGGTTTTCGCCGTATTGTCCAGCTTGCTGCCTGCCGCGATCCAGGCGGTCGGATCGGCGATAGCGACGGTCAGGTGCAGTTTACCGTCAGCGGTCTGCTCTGCGTACAGGGCATCATCCATATCTTCAGTGCTTGCGCTGTCGATGGTCACGAAAGCCAGCGCGGTTAAATCGCGGCGTTCCAGACCTTCATCAAGCATTTCAGTTGCGACGCCGCCCGGCGCCTCTTTTTCCAGATGATGACGCGCCAGAGTGACCCACCATGGCACGAAATGGTCATCCCCATAGGTGATGTACTGGGTGAGTTCGGCATAGAAACCGCGGTCGCCTTTCAGCGGATGACGGCGCATTTCGGCTACGGCCCAGTCACCCTCTTTAAAATCATGCTCTATGCCGCGAACGGCCCGGCAGGGAATGGCGTCTTTCAGCAGCGGATGATCAGGAACGATGGAAAGACGATCATCTTTCTTATGAACTTTGCCGACAAAACGCGTCAGAAACGGCTCAACCAGCTCTTCCGGCTCAGCGCTTTCGCGTTCTTTTTCCGTATTGACCACGGCGATAATACGATCGCCATGCATCACTTTTTTCATTTGCGGCGGCGGAATGAAATAGCTTTTTTGGGCGTCGACTTCGAGAAAGCCGAACCCTTTTTCCGTCCCCTTAACGACGCCTTCAACACGCGGCGTCTGGGAATGCAGTTGCTGTTTAAGCTGCGCTAGCAGCGGGTTGTCCTGAAACATAATGTCGTATTTTCGTGGCTAAAAGAGCGGCTGACATTTTTACGCGAATATGCCTGCCGCAGCAAGCGATGTTTCAGCATTTTACGTCTGAGGAGGGACGTTGCCGAGGGCGATTTTCAGACGATTCATCCAGCCGCACAGTCCACACCAGACGAGAAGATCGATAGCGGCGGTGCGGGAAAGCCCCTGTTCGATCAGGAGCGTTAACCGATCGGTACTGAAGCGGTCGGGTGCACGGGTTAAAAGCCGGGCGGAGTGTAAAATTTGATACTCAATGGGGTGGTTTTTCCCCCACCGATGAATGTCAGGCTCATTACCACGTAAAGCCGCCGTCAGAGGGGCTAAATCCGGACATCGTGCGGCCCAGGCGTTAAAACAGCTAATGCTGCCATTAATGCGCGCGGATACCAGCGCCGCCTGCGCGGCGAACGGTTGCGCTTCGCTAAGATGAGCCAGAAGCTGTTCCAGTACATCAAGTGGCGGGCCCTGGATTGCCAGTAGCGGCGCCAGGTCGGACAGGCCCGGATGATTCTGCCATTTTGCTAATAACGACAGATACTCATCATTTTCGTAGCCTAAACCATAATCGTCGATCCCTGGTTCCCAGTCTACGTCGCCAGAGATAAAGCTTTCTTCCGGCGCATATTCCTGCTGCGACATGCCGGGGAGCCAGCGTACCGGATAACCCTGAGCCGCCTGCAATGCGGCGATAGCGCGGGCCTGAAAGCCGACAAAGCCGATAATCTGATTGATAAGAATGATGTCGTCACGGCTCAGCCCGACTTCATCTAACTGACGACGAGCCTGCGCGTTAATCACCCAGGGAGAACTGGCGAGCTGGCGGGCATATTGCGTCATCTGCGCCAGGCGGCGGTTGCTCTCACGGGAAGAGTCCGGGCCGGGAAGCGGCGCCAGGCGGGCGGCGTAATGATTACACAGACGCTGCACACCATAAACCTGGGCGGCGGTCAGCGCGGTACTCAGCCGGTCGTAGGCATTAAATGTAGGCAGACGATCGTCGTTAACTGATGCCGGGAAGAGGGCATCGGCCAGTTGACGGGCAGGCGTGAGCCAGCGTGCATGCGCCTGTCGCAGATCGTCGGGCAGCACCAGGTCGAGCAGAAAACGATCTTCGACATCAGCGGCTTCAGGGACGAGCGGCAATACATCCACCGGGCAGATCGTAGCCTGAGTCTCATGATACCAGTGGTTTTTGCCGTAAATGCGGCGTTGCTCCATGGGCGTTCCTTGTTCGGTATGTGGCAAACCGCCGTTTCGCGGTCATGCTATGCTGAACTATCCTGGCGTAACCCCGATACGGGAGAAAATATTGATACGTGCTAACAAATAGCAGATTGGAATAACGGAAGGAGAAAGCGTGATTGAGAAGGGGGGCAGGAACCCTCCTCACGATCGTGAGGAGGGCAAGGAACTTATTTCAGTTCCAGTTCGTTCATCGCGGCGATGCTGAAACCACCGTCAACGTGGACGACTTCACCGGAGATACCGGCAGACAGATCGGAGCAGAGGAATGCCGCGCTGTTACCCACGTCTTCGGTGGTGACGGTGCGGCGGATCGGGGTGACCGCTTCGCAGTGCGCCAGCATTTTGCGGAAATCTTTAATACCGGACGCCGCCAGAGTACGGATAGGACCGGCGGAGATGGCGTTAACGCGCACGCCTTCCGGACCCATTGCGTTAGCCATATAACGGACGTTCGCTTCGAGAGAGGCTTTCGCCAGACCCATCACGTTGTAGTTAGGAATTGCGCGCTCTGCGCCCAGATAGGAGAGCGTCAGCAGGGCGGAACCGGGGTTCAGCATACCGCGGCAGGCTTTGGCCATCGCGACAAAGCTGTAGGCGCTGATGTCATGGGCAATTTTAAAACCGTCACGAGTGACGGCGTTGACGTAGTCGCCGTCCAGTTGATCAGCCGGAGCAAAACCGATGGAGTGTACGAAACCATCAAATTTCGGCCATACTTTGCTCAGTTCAGTGAACAGAGACTCAATGCTGGCATCTTCAGCCACATCGCACGGCAGTACGATATTTGAGCCCAGCGCGGTAGCGAATTCTTCCACCCGGCCTTTCAGTTTTTCGTTCTGATAGGTGAACGCCAGTTCAGCCCCTTCACGGTGCATGGCTTGCGCGATACCGTAGGCGATGGACAGTTTACTGGCAACGCCAGTGATCAGAATGCGCTTACCGGAAAGAAAACCCATAGCTTTTAATCCTTATCGTTATTGCTTATTGTTACTTTAACAACTCTTTGGTTGGCGTTGTTATTTCAGAATAGCTCAAATTTAGCCGGGAATTATATCCCACTGACGACCCCTTGTGTCACGATATTTTTCTGTCAATCCTCACGGCATCGCGGGCAACGGCTATGCCGTCTCCCCGTCACCAGTGTCTGATGTCGCAGGTTTCTGGCGGCGCGGATGTCGATGGCGGTAAAAATCTCCGCTTTACTTGCCGTCTTTGCGCCAGGCATCGGCAGTCAGCGCCTCGCCGAAATGTCCGGCGATAAGGCGTTTCGTCAGATCGTGTAGTGGGGAAGCCAGCACATCGGCAGTGCTGCCGCGCTCGACGACTTCCCCCTGGTGCATCACCAGCACCTGATCGCTGATGTGTTTCATCATGCCCAGATGCTGGGTAACGTAAATGTAGGCGATCCCTTGTTTCTCCTGCAATTCCAGCATCAGGTTAATCAACTGCGAACGCATCGACATATCCAGCGACGCCAGCGCCTCGTCGCAGACAATCACTTTCGGGCGCAGGATCAGCGCTCTCGCCAGGCCGAGACGCTGTTTTTGTCCCGGAGCCAGCATATGCGGATAGTAGCTGACATGGTCCGGCAGCAGGCCGACCATACGTAGCGTATCGATAATCTGCTTCTGTCGCGCCTCGGGTTCAAGGGACGTATTCAGGCGTAACGGGAAATCAAGGATCTGTGAAATCCGCTGCCGGGGATTAAACGAGGTCGACGGATCCTGGAAGATCATGCGGATTTTCTGACTGCGGAAAGAGTAATCGCCGAATTCCAGCAGATGATCATCAATCAACAGTTCGCCAGTGCTGGGTTCAACCATTCCGGCGAGCATTTTCGCCAGGGTTGATTTCCCGGAACCGTTTTCACCAATAATCGCCAGCGTCTGGCGCTCGCGCAGCGTAAAGCTCAACGGCTTGACCGCTTCCACCGTTTGCCGGTGAAACCAGCCGGTACGATAGCGAAAGGTCTTACTCAGATTGCGGACTTCAAGCAATGTTTCGACCATTTCACTCTTTCTCCATGTTCAGCGGGAAATGACAGGCGTAGAGGTGGTTGCGGGCGCCAACCAGCCGGGGCGTCTCGATGCATTCACGCTGGGCATAGGGGCATCGCGGGCCGAGACGGCAGCCGATAGGCAACTGTTCGAGCAGCGGTATAGCCCCGGGCAGTGTGTTGAGGCGGCTTTTATGCGGCATGGCGCTGCCGAAATCGGGGATCGCCCGAATCAGCGCCTGGGTATACGGGTGATGGGGGATGGTCACCAGCTCTTCGCTCGGCGCGCTCTCCACCGTCTGCCCGCAGTACATGACGTTAATTTTATCCGCCCATTTACTGAGCATCTGCATATCGTGACTGATCAGCAAAATAGTGGTGTTGTTATTTTGGTTGAGCCGGGTCAGCAGGCGAATGATTTGCGCCTGGGTTGTGGCTTCCATGGCGTTGGTGGGTTCATCGGCGATCAGCAGTCGCGGCTGGTTGGCCAGCGCGATGGCGATCATCACCTTCTGGCACTCTCCGTCCGTCAGTTCATAAGGAAAGCTGCGCATCACGTCTTTATGATCTTTGATCCCTACGCGGTGTAAGAGCTCGATAGCGCGCCGTTTGCGCCAGCCCAGACGTTGCCACCAGCGTCCTTTAAACGTCCAGCCAGGGATGTTCTGCATCAGTTGCTGGCCGATACGTTCAGAAGGATCGAGGCAGGACTGCGGCTCCTGAAAAATCATCGACACGTTGTGGCCGACCAGCTTACGCCGCTCGCGACCGGAGAGGCGCAGCAGGTCGATGTCGTCGAAGCGCATACGGTCGGCGGTGACCCGCCAGTTATCTTTGGTCACGCCGCAAATGGCTTTGGCGATTAAGCTCTTACCGGAGCCGGATTCGCCAACCAGGCCGCGAATTTCCCCCTCCGCAAGGGTCAGACTGACGCGATCGACGGCTTTAACCCAGCCTTCGTTGGTCTTGAATTCAATGGTTAAATTACGGATGTCGAGTAATGGCATTATTCCACCCCGGCGATGATTGCGCGGCGGATCCCGTCGCCCAGCAGATTAACCAGCAGGACGCTTATCATGATTGCCGAACCCGGCAGCATCACCGTCCACGGCGCGACGTAAATCAGCTCCAGCGCGTCACCGAGCATCGCTCCCCACTCCGGGGAGGGGAGCTGGGCGCCGAGGTCGAGGAACCCCAGCGCGGCGATATCCAGTATCGCCATTGACAGGGCGCGGGTGATCTCCGTGACCAGGCCGGAGGCGATATTCGGCAGCACTGCAAACCATAAGATATTCAGCGTTGACGCCCCGTCGAGGCGGGCAGCGATCACGTACTCTTTTTCCAGCTCGTCGTGTACCATGCTGTAAACCGAGCGCACCATGCGCGGCAACAGTGCCAGCCAGACGGCGAACATCGCGTGGCTCAGGTGTGGCCCGGCGAAGGCGACGACGATAATCGCCAGCAGCAGGGACGGTAGCGACAGCAGGGTATCAAGAATATGGTTCATCACGGCCGAACGTAGCCCGTGCGTGGAACCGGCAAACACACCAAGCGCCAACCCCAGCAAGGTTGCGCCGAGCGTCACCACAAATGCGCCGCCGACCGTTGGCGCCGCGCCGCTCAGCAGGCGGCTGAGGACATCGCGGCCAAGATCGTCAGTGCCGAGGAAGAACGACACTTCGCCGTACCGCGACCAGGATGGCGGCAGCAGTTGATAGCCAAGAAACTGCTGGTCGATGCCATAGGGGGCGAACCATCCGCCGAAAACGCACAGCAACACCAGCGCCGCGCAGCCGTACAGGCCGATCATGGCGGTCGTATCGCCGTAAAATTTTCGCCATACGGTGCGCAGCGCACTCGGCGGGCGCTTCTCCAGATAAACGCTATCGAAGGGCATACCACTCCTTATGTTTCAGTGGGTTAGCCATAGCTCCCAGAATATCTGATATCACATTCACAATAATCACCAGCGAGCCGATGACCATCACACCCGCCGAAATCGCGGCGTAGTCCTGTTGACGAATGGCGTTAATGAGCCAGCGTCCCAGCCCCGGCCAGCTAAAGACCATTTCGGTAATCATCGCCAGCGTCAGCATGGTTGAAAACTGCAGCCCCAGCCGGGGGATCACCGGTGGCAGGGCGTTATGCAGCACGTGGCGGTGCAAAATCGCTCGCCGTGATATGCCGCGGGTGGCGGCGGCCTTCACGTAGTTGGTGTCGTACACCTCACTGGTGCTGATACGCATCAGACGGATCACTTCCGTCGTCGGCGCGACCGCGAGGGTGAGCACCGGCAGCACCATATGGCGCACGGCGCTGACGATCATTTCATGGCGCCAGGGCGAATGGGAAAGCCAGGCGTCGATCAGTGCAAAACCGGTGACTGATTTAACTTCATACAGCAGGTCGAAGCGCCCTGAGACAGGAAACCAGCCTAGCGTGAGGGAGAAGAACAGGGTCAGCAGCAGCGCCAGCCAGAATACCGGAATGGAGAAGCCCAGCAGCGCCAGGGCGCTGATCAGGGTATCCGGCCATTTATTGCGCATAATGCCCGCCAGCATGCCGACGGGAATACCGATGATCAGGGCAAAGCCGAAAGCAAGGATACAGAGCTCCATGGTCGCCGGGAACACTTCCTTAAGCTGCCTGGCGATGGGTTCCCCATTGATGCTGGAGACGCCGAAATCCCATCGCAGTATGCCTTCAAACCAGAACAGCCAGGCGTTCCATAGCGAGGCGCCCTGCAGCGGCGCGTGAGGGGTAAAGTAGCTCAGGCTGAAACCAACAAAGGTCAGCAGAAAGAGGGTAATCAGCAGCAGAAGCAGGCGGCGCAGGGTAAAAATAATCATGGTTTTTTCACCTCATTCTCTTTTTCCCGCGAGACACCGGCAAAAGAGGCGTTGCCGAACGGACTCAGCACAAGGCCTTTCATATCATAACGATAGGCCTGCAAACGCAGAGAAGAGGCTAAAGGCAGCACCGGCAGCTCCTTCGCCAGGATGTGCTGCGCCTCTTTATAAGCCTCAATGCGCGAGGCCAGTTGCTGCGACGTCAGCGCTTTTTGCAGCACCTCGTCAAATTCACGATTACACCAGTGAGCGTAGTTGGTTTGCGAGGCAATCGCCGCGCAGCTCAGCAACGGACGGAAAAAACTATCCGGATCGTTACTGTCAGTCGCCCAGCCGGAAAGCGTTAAATCGTGGTTCATATCCATCAATCTGGCCTCCTGGAAACGGCCTTCAACCGGCACAATGATCACCTTCACGCCAATTTGCGCCATATCCGCCTGGATCAGCTCCGCGGTTTTCAGCGGACTGGGGTTCCAGGCCTGTGAACTGGTCGGCACCCACAGTTTAAGCGTCAAATTTTCCAGTCCCAACGCGTTGAGGCGGGCGCGGGCCTCCGCTGGATTATATTCGGTGATCTTCGCTTCATTATCGTAAGCCCAGGAGGCGCGGGGCAATATTGACGCTGCCGTTTCCGCCGTTCCGTAGTAGATCGACTGCATCAGCCGCTGATTATTGATGGCCAGCGCCAGCGCGTGACGAACTTCCGGGTTATCCAGCGGCGGCTTAGCAGTATTAAATGCCAGCCAGGCGATATTCATCCCCGGGCGCAGCGTCAGGCGCAGACGCGGATCGTCACGCAATATAGAGAGCTGGCTGGCGGCGGGCCAGGCCAGTACGTCGCATTCGCCGGTGAGCAGTTTGGATAAACGCCCGGTGCCGCCGGAGCCGAGATCGACGACCACCTGCGGCATCAGCGGTTTACCACGCCAGTAGCCCGGATGTCGCTGCAGGCGGATATACTGACCGCTACGATACTCTTCTAGCTGGAACGGACCGGTGCCGACCGGTTGACGATCAATCAGTTCCTGGCGATCGTCCTTCGCCAGCTTTGCGGCATATTCTGCGGACATCACCGAGGCATAGTGGGTCGCCAGATGCCATAAGAACGACGCGTCCGGGTGCTTGAGGCGGAACTCAACGGTCAGATTATCCAGCTTGCGCACGCTTTCCACGCTGTCGGAGAACTGTAAGCTATCAAAATAGGGGAAACTGCTGCCGTTGACGTTATGCCATGGATGGTCGCGGTTAAAAATGCGGCCAAAGGTAAAAATGACGTCATCGGCATTAAAACTACGGGTCGGTTTGAACCACGCGGTGGTCTGGAATGGTACGTTGGGGCGCAGGTGGAAGCGGTAGGTTGCGCCGTTATCCAGGACTTCCCAGCTTTCTGCCAGCTCAGGGACCAGCCGGTAGGTATAGGGGTCGACATCAAGCAGTCGGTCGTAGAGCTGGGCGGCCAGGGTGTCGACAATCAGCCCGCTGCTGACCTTTTGCGGGTTGAAGGTGTTGACCTGGCCGCTCACGCAATACACAAAGCCGCTATCGCGAATATCGGCGTGAGCAGGCTGTGTGGGCGCGGCAAAAGCATGCCCACACAGCAGAGATGCTGCTGCCAGGAGAGAAGACAATGTCAGGCGCATAGTTTCGTTTTGATTATAGAGCAAGACTCTATCTTATTAATATTAAATAACATTTACCACCACCTTAATGGCTTATGAAGAGAAAATAAGCGATGGCTGCATGGGTGATGTGGCAGACTGATTCAAATTCATACTGATTCTGACTTCGAGTATACCTCTTAAATCGCCGTGCGTTTGGCATCCCACCATGCGGAGAAATGCGCAACGTTGTCATCAGACATGCGAGGGCTTCATTAAAGAGGATGTTTATTGATGTATATGCAGCACGGTCTGCGGGTGCTATTCGTATTAAGCATGGCGCTTATCTCACGGATAAGCGCTCCGATATTTGCCACATGGTAACTTTTTCCTGGCGCTTTCTCCAGTTAGGCGTGTTGGTTGAACTGGGGGAAAGGCGGAATGAGGAATTAAAGCGAATGCAATCCCGCCCGCGTACGGCTCAAATCTGATGCTTTTTCAGCAATGCCCGCAGCTGATGGTAGGTCAGGCCGAGTAACTCTGCCGCCTGCTTTTGATTGTATTTCGCCTGCGCCAGGCTCATCTCAAGCAGGCTTTTTTCTTGCTCCTGCTGAAAAGCGCGCAAATTGAGCGGCAGCGTTGGTCCGGGCGTCTTGTCTGCCGCAGAGTCCGGCGCAGAATGCTGCTGGCGGAAAGGGTTAATAATAATATTATCCAGCTCGCTGTCGCTGCTACCGTGGCGGTAAACCGAACGCTCAACGACGTTTTTCAGTTCCCGGATATTCCCCGGCCAGCGGTAGTTTTGCAGCGTCTCGACGGCGCGTTCGCTGAAGCCGGGAAACAGCGGCAACCCGAGTTCGCGGCACATCTGGATGGCAAACTGAGTGGCGAGCAGCATGATATCGCTTTGACGCTCGCGCAGCGGCGGCAGTTGCACCACATCAAATGCCAGTCTGTCGAGGAGGTCGGCGCGAAACAGACCTTCTTCCACCATGTGCGGCAGGTCGGCGTTGGTCGCGCAAATCAGGCGGACGTTCACCTGCAGCGGCTGGCTGCCGCCGACGCGCTCCAGTTCGCCATACTCGATCACCCGCAGGAGTTTTTCCTGCACCAGCATTGGCGCAGTCGCCAGCTCATCAAGAAACAGCGTGCCGCCATCGGCGCGCTCGAAACGGCCGGGGTGGCGTTTACTGGCCCCGGTAAACGCCCCGGCCTCGTGGCCGAACAGTTCGGAATCCAGCAGGTTTTCATTGAGCGCCGCGCAGTTCAGCGAGATAAACGGCCCCTGCCAGCGGGAGGAGAGGAAATGCAGGCGGCTGGCGATCAGCTCTTTGCCGGTGCCGCGCTCGCCGATCACCAGCACCGGTTTATCCAGCGGGGCCAGCCTTGAAACCTGTTCCAGCACTTCAAGAAAGCTGTTGGCCTCGCCGAGCAGGTTATCCTTGTAATCCGCCATGATGAATTTCGCCATTTTGTAGTGTGATTCACCAGGTTACTTTAGCAATGCATTGGATGGATAACAACCACATCTTTTAAAATCAACAAGATAAAAAATGGCACGGTATTTGTATTAATGATCACACAGGCCGATGCCTGACACCAGAACTATGAGGATTGAAATTATGGGTATTTTTTCTCGTTTTGCCGACATCGTGAACGCCAACATCAACTCCCTGCTGGAGAAGGCAGAAGATCCGCAGAAGCTGGTTCGCCTGATGATTCAGGAGATGGAAGACACGCTGGTTGAAGTCCGTTCGACTTCTGCGCGGGCGCTGGCGGAAAAGAAACAGCTGAGCCGTCGTATTGAACAGGCCGTCTCCCAGCAGGCGGAGTGGCAGGAGAAAGCCGAGCTGGCGCTGCGTAAAGAGAAAGAGGATCTGGCCCGGGCGGCGCTGATCGAAAAGCAGAAGCTGACCGAGATTATCGCCAGCCTGGAAAATGAAGCGCAGTTGGTTGATGAAACCCTGGCGCGGATGAAAAAAGAGATTGGCGAGCTGGAAAACAAACTCAGCGAAACCCGTGCCCGTCAGCAGGCGCTGATGCTGCGTCATCAGGCCGCAAGCTCGTCCCGCGATGTTCGCCGTCAACTGGACAGCGGCAAGATTGACGAAGCGATGGCGCGTTTTGAGTCATTTGAGCGTCGTATCGATCATATGGAAGCCGAAGCGGAGAGCCAGCGATTTGGTAAGCAGAAATCCCTGGATCAGCAGTTCGCCGACCTGAAAGCGGACGATGAAATCAGCGAGCAGCTGGCGGCGCTGAAAGCCAAAATGAAGCAAAATAACCAGTAATCGTATTCGGGCGGCACCGAGATGTGCCGTCGCCATCTGCAAGGAGTTCACATGAGCATGCTTTTTCTCGCCATCCCTTTGACGTTGTTTGTGCTGTTTGTTTTGCCGGTCTGGCTCTGGTTGCATTACAACAACCGTACCGCCAGCGGTAGCTTATCGCAGAACGAACAGCAGCGCCTGCTGCAACTCACCGATGACGCGAAGCGTATGCGCGAGCGTATTCAGGCGCTGGAGGCGATTCTTGATGCTGAGCACCCGAACTGGAGAGAAAAATAATGGGCGGACTGGATTTGAGTAAAAAACTGTGGCGCGTTCAGCAGCATGGCATGGTGAAAGGGGTTTGCGCCGGTATCGCGCAGTACCTTGACGTGCCGGTAAAACTGGTGCGTCTGATTACCGTACTGGCAATGATTTTTGGTCTGTTCCTGTTTGTGGTGGTGGCCTACATCATTCTCTCGTTTGCGCTGGATCCGATGCCGGAAAGCGAACTGAATGGTGACAAAACACCGAGTAGCGGCGAACTGTTAGCGGCGGTGGATAAAGATCTGGCGGACGGCGAACGGCGTTTGCGTGAAATGGAGCGCTATATCACTTCCGACACCTTTTCACTGCGCAGCCGTTTTCGCCAGTTGTAACCGTAACGGAGATTAACAATGAATGTGAAATGGCAGCAGGCGGGGCAAAAAGTGCAACCCGGCCTGAAAATCGCGGGTAAGCTGATTTTGCTGACCGCGCTGCGCTATGGCCCGGCAGGTGTCGCTGGCTGGGCGGTAAAATCCGTTGCCCGTCGACCGTTGAAAATGCTGCTGATGCTGGTTCTGGAACCGTTGCTTAGCCGGGCGGCTCAGCGGTTTTCCAAACGTCGCGGATGGCATACGTTATGAATACGTCACAGCCTGAATAGCAGGATGATAAAATGCTACGCAAGTTGCTACACTTAAGCCGTTAACGCGGGGCCTCAGTCAAAGAGAGATGTCGAAAAGCATCAGCATGCATCCTCAGCCCTCCGTTATGGGGGGATGTCATTCATTGATTAACAATATACCCTCATATTATTTCCCCCCGGTCTTCAGGCACAACAGGATGGCGATGAAGCGACTCAAAAATGAACTCAATGCGCTGGTTAATCGTGGGGTTGATCGGCATCTTCGTCTGGCCGTCACCGGCCTTAGCCGCAGCGGTAAGACCGCCTTTATTACCGCGCTGGTCAATCAGTTGCTGAATATTCACGGCGGTGCGCGTTTACCGCTGCTTAGCGCCGCCAGAGAAGAGCGGTTGCTGGGCGTCAAGCGCGTGCCGCAGCGGGATTTCGGCATTCCGCGCTTCACATATGATGAAGGGTTGGCGCAGCTATATGGTCAACCACCGACCTGGCCGACGCCTACCCGCGGCGTTAGCGAAATTCGCCTGGCGCTACGCTACCGCTCTAACGACTCGTTATTACGTCACTTTAAGGATACGTCAACCCTGTATCTGGAGATTGTTGATTATCCCGGCGAATGGCTGCTGGATCTGCCGATGCTGGCTCAGGACTATCTTACCTGGTCACGGCAGATGACCGGACTGTTGCAGGGGCAGAGAGCGGAATGGTCGGCGCGCTGGCGGCAGCTTTGTGAAGGGCTGGACCCGCTGGCGCCCGCGGATGAAACCCGGCTGGCAAAGATCGCCGCAGCATGGACCGACTATTTGCACGCCTGCAAGCGTGAAGGGCTGCATTTTATTCAGCCGGGGCGTTTTGTGCTGCCTGGTGAAATGGCCGGCGCGCCGGCGCTGCAGTTCTTCCCCTGGCCGGATGTTGATGCCGGCGGTGAAGCTAAGCTTGCCCAGGCGGACAAACATACCAATGCCGGAATGCTGCGCGAGCGGTTTAAATACTACTGCGAGAAAGTGGTCAAGGGTTTCTACAAAGAGCATTTCCTGCGCTTTGACCGGCAAATTGTGCTGGTGGACTGCCTGCAACCGCTTAACAGCGGGCCACAGGCGTTTAACGATATGCGTCTGGCGCTGACGCAACTGATGCAAAGTTTTCACTATGGGCAACGCACGCTGTTTCGCCGCCTGTTCTCGCCGGTGATCGACAAGCTGCTGTTTGCCGCCACCAAAGCGGATCACGTTACCGTCGATCAGCACAGTAATCTGGTATCGCTGCTGCAACAGCTGATTCAGGACGCCTGGCAAAACGCGGCGTTTGAAGGGATCAGCATGGATTGCCTGGGGCTGGCGTCGATCCAGGCGACGCAGAGCGGGCTTATTGAGGTGAATGGCGAAAAGATCCCCGCGCTGCGGGGCCACAGGCTGAGCGACGGTCAGCCGTTAACCGTCTATCCAGGCGAAGTGCCTGCGCGCCTGCCGGGGCAGGCATTCTGGGAACAGCAGGGTTTTCAGTTTGAGAACTTTCGCCCGCAGGTCATGGACGTTGATAAACCGCTGCCGCATATTCGACTCGACGCGGCGCTGGAATTTTTACTTGGAGATAAACTGCGATGACCGAACCGTTAAAACCGCGTATCGATTTCGATGGCCCGCTGGAGGAGGAAAAGGCGCAAATCCTGAAGTCCGCTCGCGCCTTTGCCGGGGATGAGGCTGAGAAGTTCGCCCCTGCGCGGGTTGATTCGCTGGAAGAAGAAGAGGGCGCGGCGGAAGCGGTGGTGGAGTCGGTACTGCGGCCTAAGCGCAGCCTGTGGCGAAAAATGGTCAGCGCCGGGCTGGCGATCTTCGGCGTCAGCGTAGTGGCGCAGGGCATACAGTGGACGATGAACGCCTGGCAAACCGAGGACTGGATTGCGCTCGGCGGCTGTGCCGCCGGGGCGTTGATTATCGGCGCTGGCGTGGGTTCAGTGGCGACCGAATGGCGGCGTCTGTGGCGGTTACGTCAGCGGGCTTACGAGCGCGACGAGGCGCGGGATTTGATGCACAGCCACGCGGTTGGTAAAGGGCGGGGATTTTGCGAGAAGCTGGCGCAGCAGGCAGGCCTGGATCAATCGCATCCGGCGCTGCAGCGCTGGTATGCGGCGATCCACGAAACGCAAAACGATCGTGAGGTGGTCAGCCTGTATGCGCAGATCGTGCAGCCGGTACTCGATGCTCAGGCACGGCGTGAAATCAGCCGCTCGGCGGCGGAATCAACGCTGATGATTGCCGTCAGCCCACTGGCGCTGGTGGATATGGCGTTTATCGCCTGGCGTAATTTACGCCTGATCAACCGTATCGCCACTCTGTACGGTATTGAGCTGGGCTATTACAGCCGTCTGCGCCTGTTCCGTCTGGTGCTGCTGAATATCGCGTTTGCCGGGGCCAGCGAACTGGTGCGGGAAGTGGGGATGGACTGGATGTCGCAGGATCTGGCGGCAAGGCTGTCAGCGCGTGCGGCGCAAGGCATTGGCGCCGGGCTACTGACCGCGCGGCTGGGGATTAAAGCGATGGAACTCTGTCGTCCGCTGCCGTGGATCGCTGACGATAAACCGCGTCTGGGGGATTTTCGTCGCGAGCTGATCAGTCAACTGAAAGAGACATTACAGAAGAACAAAAACAGTCCGGAGAAATAACGGTTTTCCGCACGTCCCCGACCAGCGACGCGTCACCGGGGAGCGATCCTGACGTTACGTCACTTCTGAGCGTATAACTTTACGGCATAAACGTTATTTTTCCACCATGCTGTCAATAATTGTTGACAGCCATCTTCCCGTCAGCAGATAACTGTCCTATTATTCATCCGTCATTGGCCTTTGTAGGGTGAAAACGCTTATGCGTCTTGAAGTCTTTTGTGAAGACCGTCTTGGTCTGACCCGTGAATTACTCGATTTGCTGGTGCTGCGCGGCATTGATCTGCGCGGCATTGATATTGACCCCGTAGGCCGGATTTATCTCAATTTCGCCGAGCTGGAGTTTACTCACTTCAGCCGCCTGATGGCGGAGATCCGCCATATTGCGGGTGTAACAGACGTACGTACCGTTCCGTGGATGCCGTCTGAGCGTGAACACCTGGCGCTCAGCGCGCTGCTGGTAGCGATGCCGGAACCGGTGTTATCCCTGAACACCAAAGGGAAAGTCGAGCTGGCTAACCCGGCCAGTTGCCAGCTATTTGGCCTGAGCCAGGAGAAACTGCATAACTACCCTGTCGCGCAACTCATTACCGAGTTTAATCTGCATCGCTGGCTGGAAAACACGCCCCAGGAATCCCACGCCGAACATGTGGTGGTCAACGGCCAGAACTTCCTGCTGGAAATCACGCCGGTCTATCTGGATGGCGAACAGGGCGAACGGGTACTGACTGGCGCGGTTGTGATGTTGCGTTCGACGGTTCGTATGGGGCGTCAACTGCAAACGATGACCATACAGGATACCAGCGCTTTTAGTCAGATCCTCGCCGTTAGCCCGAAAATGCGCCACGTTGTCGAACAGGCCCGCAAGCTGGCGATGCTGAGCGCGCCGCTGCTGATCGTGGGCGATACCGGCACCGGTAAAGATTTGCTGGCCCACGCCTGCCATCTGGCCAGCCCGCGAGCGGATAAACCCTATCTGGCGCTGAACTGCGGCTCTATCCCGGAAGATGTGGTGGAAAGCGAACTGTTTGGCGACGCGATTCAGGGGAAAAAGGGCTTTTTTGAGCAGGCTAACGGCGGCTCGGTGCTGTTGGATGAAATTGGCGAAATGTCGCCGCGAATGCAAACCAAATTGCTGCGTTTCCTCAACGATGGGACTTTCCGTCGGGTGGGGGAAGATCATGAAGTTCATGTCGATGTGCGGGTAATTTGCGCCACTCAAAAGAACCTGGTGGAACTGGTGCAAAAGGGCGCGTTTCGCGAGGATCTCTATTATCGCCTGAATGTTTTGACACTGTATCTGCCGCCGCTGCGCGATTGTCCGCAGGATATTATGCCGCTGACCGAACTTTTCGTGGCGCGCTTTGCCGATGAGCAGGGGATCCCGCGGCCGAAGCTTTCTGCTGATTTGAATAGTATGCTGACCCGTTACAGTTGGCCGGGAAACGTGCGCCAGTTGAAGAATGCGGTCTATCGTGCGCTGACGCAGCTGGATGGTTTTGAACTGCGTCCTCAGGATATCCTGCTGCCGGATCACGAAGTGTCTTCATTGGCTGTCGGTGAAGAGGCGATGGAAGGCTCGCTGGACGATATTACCCGCCGTTTTGAGCGTTCGGTGCTCACGCAGCTTTATCGCAGCTATCCCAGTACGCGGAAACTGGCCAGGCGCCTTGGCGTCTCACATACCGCAATCGCCAATAAACTGCGCGAATATGGCCTGAGCCAGAAGAAAGGCGACGAATAACGCCTGCAACCGGTGTAATGCTTGTCAGTTAAGGGCTCTCAGTTGCGTTTATGGCTGGCTGAGTGGTTCTGTCAATCGGTGGTTTAAACGAAAATCTGATTCGGTTGATTCACTAACTGAGCTGATACTACGGGCTGAAATATAAAGGATATAACTTTTTTATGACTTTCAGCCTCTGAAAAGCCCCTGACGAATAACGGACTCACCGCATGGGGGTGGGGGGCGCATCAAGGAAATCTGGCGGGAACGCAGGCGTACATCCAGGACGGCGGCCAGAGGCTGAGTCGCGGCAAGGATGCCGCGTCTCAGCCGGTCCGCCAGATGAAGCCGGAGTGGAGCGGACCGCGCAGCGGCAGGTTTTCAGCGCCATGCCGGGGGTGCAGGGGGACGGGCGAAACGTCCCCCTGCCCGTTCACACGCTGTGGATATAACGAATATCCGCGAATTTATCGTGAACGGAACGGACCACGGAATCTGAATGGGTGAAAACGGCGTCATGCTTGCCAGAACTACCGATAATGCGATTGCCACAGGCAAATAAAACAAAAGACAACACCGATGATTTGCTTAAGTGAACGGCATTACTGCAACCGGTGGCCTGTTCAGCCGGTTTTATTGTCGGGTGGCGGAACACGCCTTACCCGACAATAAAAAACAATATCAATATGTTATGCATTCCGCGTAGGCTTATGTAAGCGAAGCGCCGCTGAGCAATTCTAAAAGAACGGTCTTTGTCAGCAATCTGATGTATAGACTCAATTAGCCTGAAATAGTGAAATCGCAATGATGAAATGATATTTAAATCAGTATGTTAATTAGTATTTCGTTATTCGTTTTGCAATTTATTGGGTATATACTCGGATCTTCACCTTTTTTCTCAGGGAGTACGCATGTGGATTCCGCGTAGTCGTTTTTTTCAATGGATGGAACTCCTGGCGTTATCTGGCGCGATCTCGTTTGTGCTGTTCTGGTTTCATCTTCCCGCCGCGCTGCTGCTGGGGCCGATGATTGCCGGGATTAGCCTGAGTCTTCGCGGCGCAAAGATTCTTGTTCCTCGTCCTTTTTTTATTGCCGCTCAGGCGATTATTGGTTGCATGATCGCCCGCAGCCTGACGGCCTCCATTTTCGGCGTCCTGCTGGCAAACTGGGCGCTGGTGCTGCTGATCCTCTTTTCTACACTCGCTATCAGCGCGCTGGCGGGATGGCTGCTGGTGCGTTACAGCGCGTTACCTGGCGCAACCGGCGCCTGGGGCAGTTCACCGGGCGGCGCCTCGGCGATGGTAATCATGGCCCAGGAGTATGGCGCCGATGTGAGGCTGGTGGCGTTGATGCAGTATCTGCGGGTACTGTTTGTCGCCGGTGCCGCGGCGCTGGTGGTGCGTGTCGCCCTCGGTGGTGACGCGCAGATGATGACGCAGGAGATTATCTGGTTTCCACCGATAAGCTGGCAACTGCCGCTCACGCTGTTGCTGACTGCGGCGGCAGGGTGGCTGGGTTTGCGGCTGCGGTTTCCGTCCGGCGCGATGCTGTTCCCGATGCTGATCGGCGCGCTGGTGCAGGGAGAAGGCTGGCTGCAGCTCGAACTGCCGGAATGGCTGCTGGCGCTGGCTTATTGCGCCATAGGCTGGAGCGTTGGTCTAAAGTTTAATAAACAGATTTTCCTGCTGGCGCTCAAAACGCTGCCGCAGATCCTGGCATCGATTATCGGCCTGATCTTGCTGTGCGGGCTGATGGCTTTTGGGCTAACGCAGGTTATGCCGCTGGATTTCATGACCGCCTGGCTGGCGACCAGTCCCGGCGGGCTGGACACGGTGGCGATTATTGCCGCCGGCACACGGGCGGATATATCGTTTATTATGGCAATGCAGACTTTACGGCTGTTTACGATTTTGCTGACCGGCCCGGCGATCGCGCGTTTTATCTCCCGCCATGCGGCGCGGAAATAAAAAAGCCCCCGCTCAACGAGGGCTTACGTGGCCTGCCAGCAATATCACGCTTTCAGCGCGGCCAGGGCTGCGTCGTAGTCTGGCTCTTCGGTGATTTCGTTTACCAGCTGGCTATAAACAACCTGGTCATTTTCATCGATCACCACGACGGCACGCGCGGCCAGGCCGGACAGCGGGCCGGCGGAGATGGCGACGCCGTAGTCGGTCAGGAACTGGGCGCCACGTAGCGTGGACAGCGTCACAACGTTGTTGAGGTTTTCCGCGCCGCAGAAGCGGGACTGGGCGAACGGCAGGTCGGCGGAAATGCACAGCACCACGGTGTTGTTCAGTTCAGACGCCAGTTGGTTAAATTTACGTACCGATGTCGCGCAAACGCCAGTATCGATACTTGGGAAAATATTCAGCACTTTACGTTTGCCGGCGAACTGGCTGAGCGCGACGTCGGAGAGATCTTTGGCGACCAGCGTAAACGGCTGCGCTTTCGCGCCCGCCTGCGGAATGGTGCCCTGAACAGAAACGGGGTTACCCTGGAAATGCACGGTTTGTGACATGGTTATCTTCCTGTTTACATATAGTTAACGTCGCGGCTAGTGTATGACATCATTCATCAGCACGGCAAATCCTTTTAATTTTAGCTGCGAGGTTCAGGGAATGCGAAATTTGCGAGTGTACGAAGAATCCTGGCCGTTACATACCCCTTTTGTGATTTCCCGCGGCAGCCGCAGCGAGGCAAAAGTGGTGGTGGTGGAAATCGAAGAAAACGGCGTGAAGGGGGTTGGAGAATGCACGCCTTACCCGCGTTACGGCGAGAGTATCGCGTCGGTGATGGCGCAGATTGTCGCAATTGGAGAACAGCTTGAACGTGGTGCTTCCCGTGAGCAGATTCAGCATTTACTGCCGCCAGGCGCGGCCCGCAATGCCGTGGATTGTGCGCTGTGGGACTGGCAGGCGCGTAGCGCGGGTAAAAGTATTGCGCAACTGTTGGATGTGACGCTGCCCGACCGGGTGGTCACAGCGCAAACGGTGGTGATCGGCACGCCAGAACAGATGGCGGCCAGTGCCGCCGCGCTGTGGCAAAAAGGGGCCACCTTGCTGAAAGTGAAGCTTGATGACCATTTGATCAGTGAGCGGATGATCGCCATTCGCGAAGCGGTGCCGGAAGCGACGCTGATTGTCGATGCCAACGAGGCCTGGCATAGCGATGGTCTGGCTGAGCGCTGTCAACTGCTGGCGGATATTGGCGTCGCAATGCTGGAACAGCCGCTTCCGGCGGAGGCGGATGCAGCGCTGGAGAATTTTATCCATCCGTTGCCCATTTGCGCCGATGAGAGTTGTCATACCCGCGAGAGCCTGGCAGGATTGCGCGGCCGCTACGAGATGGTGAATATCAAACTCGATAAGACCGGGGGGCTAACGGAAGCGCTGCTGCTGGCGGAGGAGGCGGAACGTCAGGGGTTTGCGCGGATGCTGGGCTGCATGTTGTGCACGTCACGGGCCATTAACGCGGCGCTACCGCTGGCGCCGCTGGCCCGTTTTGCCGATCTGGATGGCCCGACCTGGCTGGCGGTGGACGTTGAACCGGCGCTGCGTTTCAGCCCCGGGGTGCTTCATCTTTGATCGTGCCAGCGTAGCAGTTCCGTCATTGCCTGAAGGTATTTATCCGTTGCCTCGTCAGAAGATATCGGGGGGAACTCGGCGGTAATGCAGGGCAGGCCGATATCCGCGCACCAACTGCCAAAGGAGCCGGGGGTTTCATAGCCGACGCTGCCCACCAGCGGGAGACTAAATGCGTCGGCCAGCCAGCGCCCCAGTATGCTATAGCCGGGATCTTCAATGCAGGTCAGCGGGTCATGAAATGAAACCACCCAGGCGGGATGGATCTGATGGATCAGCTGGCACAGCGCATGGACTTCTGGTTCTGAAGCGGGTTTTTCGCCGGTGGACAGTACCACATCGCGTTGCTCCGCCGCGCTGTTCCAGCGATAGACCGTTTCGCCTTCCTTCCAGTTCGCCGCGGGAAAATTTCGGTTCAGGTCGATACCGCGCGCGTTGGCGCGCAGCCCCAACTGGCAACCGTCAGGGTTTACCGCCAGCACAACGTGATGACGGCGCAGTTCCGGTTTTAATGTGCGTAACGCGCAGGAGAGGGTGACGATCGATGAATTTTCGTCGCCGTGGGTACCGGCAAGAATCAAACCGCTGCGGCTATCGGCCTGCGGCGCAGGGAACCATAGCAGCGGCGCGCCGAGGTGAGACTGACCATAGCGTTGCGTGCCGGGCGGAAAATCACCGCGCTGGGGACGCGGGCGAGAAGTGGGCATAGGGCATCCTGTTATCCGGTTATTTTTCAGTAGTGTTGTGTAAAACCGTTCTGGAATCAAATGGTTTCCGGTGATAACGAAATGCATATATATGTCAATTTTCTTTCACAAGCCGTTTGCAATTTCAGGTGATAAAACAAATAATTATCCCACTGCCAGCTCAGCTTTTTTATTTTAAAGGGGATCTTATGAAGTATCCTGTCACCTTGACATGTGGTGCGTTGTGGTTAGCCAGCGTCTCTTCTCTCGCCTGGGCGGCAGATGTCCCTCCCGGCACCGTATTAGCGGAAAAACAGGTGCTGGTGCGGCACATTAAAGACGAGCCCGCCACCTTAGATCCCGCCAAAGCCGTCGGTCTGCCAGAAATTCAGGTGATCCGCGATCTTTTTGAAGGATTAGTCAATCAGGATGCGCGCGGCAACCTTATCCCTGGCGTGGCGACGCGCTGGCAGAGCAATGATAACCGTGTCTGGACTTTTACCCTGCGCGATAACGCCCGCTGGTCCGACGGGACGCCGGTGACGGCGGAAGATTTTGTCTATAGCTGGCGACGTCTGGTGGACCCTAAAACGACCTCACCGTTTGCGTGGTTTGCTGCGCTGGCCGGTATTATCAATGCGCAAAATATTATTGACGGTAAGGCCGCGCCAGAGAGTCTCGGCGTCACGGCCGTGGATGCGCGGACTTTGCGCGTTCAGCTGGACAAACCGTTGCCATGGTTCAGCAAGCTGACGGCCAGTTTTGCTTTTTACCCGGTGCAGAAAGCCAACGTGGAGAGCGGCGACAACTGGACGCGTCCGGGAAATCTGATTGGTAACGGCGCGTATGTATTAAAAGATCGCGTAGTCAATGAAAAGCTGGTGGTGGTTCCCAATAGGCACTACTGGGATAACGGCAAGACGGTGATTCAGCAGGTCACTTTTGTGCCGATCAATCAGGAGTCGGCGGCTACCAAACGCTATCTGGCTGGCGATATTGATATTACCGAATCGTTCCCGAAAAACCTGTATCACAAATTGCTGAAGGATATCCCGGGCCAGGTCTATACCCCGCCGCAACTGGGCACCTATTATTACGCGTTTAATACCCGGAAGGGGCCAACCGCCGATGAACGTGTGCGGCTGGCGCTGAGTATGACCATTGACCGTCGTTTGATGGCGGAGAAAATTCTGGGTACCGGTGAGAAACCGGCATGGCGCTTTACGCCGGATGTTACCGCCGGATTCACGCCACAGCCGATGCAATTTGAGAGCATGAGTCAGGCGGAGCTGAACGCTCAGGCGAAAGCGCTGCTGCAGGCGGCGGGATATGGTCCGAACCGTCCGCTGAAGCTGACGCTGTTGTATAACACTTCGGAAAACCACCAGAAAATCGCTATCGCGGTGGCGTCAATGTGGAAGAAAAATCTGGGCGTCGAAGTGGCGTTGCAAAATCAGGAGTGGAAAACCTATATCGATAGCCGTAACACCGGCAACTTCGATGTGATTCGTGCATCGTGGGTAGGGGACTATAACGAGCCGTCCACTTTCCTGTCGCTGCTGACCTCGACGCACAGCGGCAATATTTCTCGTTTCAACGATCCGGCCTATGACAAAATCCTTGCCCAGGCGGCGCAGGAAACCTCGGAAAAAGCGCGTAATGATGCGTACAATGCGGCGGAAAAAATCATTATGGCGAAAGCACCTATCGCGCCAATTTATCAGTACACCAACGGGCGCCTGATTAAACCGTGGCTGAAAGGGTATCCGATAACCAACCCGGAAGATGTGGCTTATAGCCGCACGATGTATATTGTGCGGCACTGACGATTGACTAGCTCAATATAACCTTTGATAACCATAGCCAGAGCACTTAAGAGCGCGATTTATCGCGCTTTTATCTCTATTTAACCATCGTTTTGCAGATAAAATCCTCACCATTCCCGCCGAAAAACGGTCTTTGTAGAATAGCCGTTGCGGGAGTTGGCTCCCGATTTGGGCTAATTTTTATCGTAGCCCGGACGGTGAGAGCTGCCTCAACGCTGATTTTCTTCAGCAGACGATCGAACTGGCTGAGATCGCCAGGGATTTTGAGATTTTTGGCCGGTTCGTTAGCCCAAGCCTGCAACTGTTTTTCGTTCATAAAGCAACCTGCTTTTGATGTTGGATTGAACATATCAAAATCAGGCAATTATACAAATTGATGTACAGGCTCTTCATTGCTGAATGTCGGGTGTTTATATTTTAATTCATCCTTGATAAAACTCAATTACCAATTACCAATTACCAATTACCAGTTACCAATTATCGTCCCGGTAATCAAAAGAGATAAAGTAGTTGAATTGACTCATGTCGATTCCATTTTCAAACTATGGTTGTAATATCGCTGTCCATGACTTTTCAACATCAAAATAGCCATTATTAATATTATCCTATAAAGGCAACCTCAGACTTTCATTTCTCTCAAAGCTATTTTAAATATTGCGTTTTGGGTCGGGGCCTTTTACCTGTTTACCCGTTTTCGTCATTCACAAATCTCTATCTTCATTTCAAACCGTAGATGCGGTCTTCCATGACACAGGTCCCGTAGGGCGCTGGGTTTACCCGCCCGGTAGCTGGATTTTCCCCTATATATCCAGACGTGTTTTCTCTCTTATGGCTGCGATAACTTTCTGCATATATATTCCCGTGGTGAGTGATATCCCAGCGCGCTGAGCGTCAGATGATGCTGACGTGCGCAGGCGTTAAGGGCGAGGCTGGTTTCGCGGTCAAGTGACAGGGCTAATCGGCGGCTTTGGCAGCGATGTTCCGTTGAAAAAAGACGCGGAGCAGGGGGAAGCGTCGGTAATTGCGCCTGCCACCAGAGACGGTCGCGCGTTCTGAGCGTCTGCAACTGCGGATCGTGAAGACGCTGGTCCAGATAGTGAAACCATGCCACCTCATGTCGCGGAATAATATCGTCGGGCGGCGAGGCATAAAAACGCGCCAGATCCTCCATAACGATGCGAAATGACCCGGCATCAGCGGCGATCATGTCCAGATCGATATGCAGCCGGCTTTTCCCTTCCGGCAGCAATGAGAGGCTGATTTCACACGGCACGCCCCGGTCGCGCAGCAGTTGCTGGTTCTCCATGCGCTGACGTTTCTCCGCCAGCCGGGTCTGGATGTCTTCGCCGGTGCAGTGGCGGTAATCATCAAGACCCGTCGGAGGATGCTCCGCCACTACGTACTGCTGCCCCTCATCGCTGATGCGCAATCGCAGCATGGGGTGGCGGGCATACAGCGCGTTTATGGCCTGCCGGAAGCGCGCGCTGTCATGAATAAATCCGTCAAATTCGGCGTATAAGTGAGCGGCAACGCCGCCCAGCGCCTGGGGCGATTGCCTGCCGACCCAGGAAGCCGCCTGCATTGGAGTCAATGATTTCATTGGATATCTTTCCTGATTAAGCCAACGGAAGCGCCCTGAATATATCGCACAGAAATACGAATGAAAATGATAATTATTATTCTTAATATTGATGTTTATTCAAAAGAAAGGCTATGATGTGATGGTTTACGATGGGTTAATTGCTGACCAAAGGGCTGAACGCGCCGATCGGAAGAGTGGCAGAGGGAGCAGGCAAAAAATGAACGTTTGTAGGGAAAAACAACGTCATTGGTTTAAGAGCGTCATGTGGGCGCTCGGGCTGGTCATGTTTGCGGGGCAATGCGCTGCGCAGGGATGGCCGAGAACGTTTCATAATGCCGATGACACGGTCACGTCGATTCCTCAGCAGCCCAAACGCATATTATCGACCGCCGTCAGCGTCACCGGAACCCTGCTGGCGATTGATGCGCCGGTTGTCGCCAGCGCCACAGCGGTGAACGGTCAGTTCTTCGGCCAGTGGCAGGACGTCGCAAAAGCCAAAAAGGTCGTGAAGGTGTGGCCGGCGGGCAGCGTCGATCTGGAACAGGCGTGGGCCGCAGCGCCGGATTTAATTGTGGTATCAATCAATGGCGCGGATTCCGCGCGGGCCCAACTGGCGGATTTACAGGCCATTGCGCCGGTTATCGTGGTCAACTACGGCAATCAGACCTGGCAGGATCTGTCGCGCCAGTTGGGCGACGCGCTGGGGCTGGAGCAACAGGCCGCCGTGCGTATAGCCGGTTTTGATGCGCTGATCGCCAGCACCAGAACGCGGATCCGCCTGCCGGAAGGGCAAACCAATATTATCAATTTCAATGGGCCGGGCACTGTCAATCCCGTGGCGACACCGGAAAGCGTTCACGCGCGGCTGTTGCAATCGCTGGGATTCACCCTTGAAGCGCCCGATCCCGCATGGCAAAGTCATCTCACCCGCTCGGGCGATTTTATCTGGGTTGAATATGAAAACCTGACCCAACTGAAAGCCGAAACAACCTTTTTGCTGAGCGCCAGCGATGTGCGCATAGACGAATTTATCAACGATCCTCTGTTACAGCGTTTGCCTTCTTCCCGTGCCCGTCAGGTCTACAGCCTGGGGCCTCACGCTTTTCGCGTCGATTTCTACAGCGCCAGCGAAATGGTTAAGGCGATCGCCGAGCGTTTTGCCGTTGAAACGCCGCCCGCTGCGGCCACGCCGGAGGCGCGCTGAGATGTTTGCGCAGCGTCCGGGACGTGGGATGCGAAGTGCAGGGCTGGGCGGTGGTTTTCTTATTCTGCTAATGCTGGGTTTTTCCAGCCTCTGGTTTGGTTCGCGGACGATCCCGACTGCGGTGATCTGGCAGGCGTTGACGCAGTTCGATCCGCAAAACGGCGCGCATCTGCTGGTCTGGCATTTACGCCTGCCGCGCACGCTGCTGGCGATGGTGGTTGGCGCGGCGCTTGGCGGAGCCGGGGTGATAATGCAGACGCTGACCCGCAATCCACTGGCGGACCCCGGTCTGTTAGGCGTTAACGCGGGCGCCACGCTGGCGATTGTGCTGTCGATTGCCTTTTTAAATGTCACCAGCGTCAGCAGTTATATGGTATTCGGTGTGGCCGGCGCCGGGGTTATCAGTATTCTGGTATTTATGATGGGCGGCCTGAACCACGCCAATCCGATTCGTATCGTGCTGGCCGGCGCGGCGCTGACTATCGTTCTGCTGAGTCTGACGCAACTGGTTATTCTGAACAGCGACGCCGACGCTTTCGACAGGTTTCGTCACTGGGTGACGGGCGCGTTGCAGGGACGGGGGTATGACGTGCTGCTGCCGGTCTCGGTACTTGCATGTGTCGGCATTATTCTGGCGCTGGCGGGAGGGCGAATGCTGGACGTGGCGGCGCTGGGACTGGACACTGGACGCGCGCTTGGCATTAATCCGCATGTGCTCGCTGGGAGCTCTGCTGCGATCATCGTCATTCTGGCGGGGGCGGCCACGGCAGCGGCCGGACCGATCGGCTTTGTCGGCCTCACCGCGCCCCATTTTGCACGGGCTTTTGTCGGCTCGGGACACCGTCTGCTGCTGCCGTGGGCGATGATGTTCTCTGCAATACTGGTACTCAGCGCGGATATTCTCGGGCGGATGATTGGTTATCCCGGCGAGATTGGCGTTGGCATTATGGCAGCGTTAATCGGCGGACCGTTCTTCGTGCTGCTGGTTAAACGCTGGCAGGGGGCGCGCGTATGAGTCAGAGGGCCGGATGGGTGTGCGCCGCCCTGGCGCTGTTGCTTGGGGTGACGGGCCTGTATGCCTTGCTGGTCGGGCGTTTTATGCTTCCCGTGGAGTCGGCCTTCCAGGCGCTGTGGGGAGAAGGCGATCCGACGGCGCAGCATATTGTCAGGATGATCCGTTTGCCCCGCGTCCTGACCGCCATTCTGGTTGGCTTTGCGTTAGGCGTTTCCGGCGCGCTCTTTCAGTCGGTATCGAAAAATGTGCTGGGTTCCCCGGACGTGATCGGTTTTACCACCGGCGCAGCGACCGGGGCGATTATTCAGATCATTTTGTTTGACGGAAACCCGGTCGCCATTGTGCTTTCTGCCATGGCCGGCGGGTTCGCCACCGCGCTGCTGGTCTATTATCTGGCGCGCCATTATGGCGTGGTGAAGGGCCAGCGACTGGTGCTGATGGGGATCGGCGTCGGAGCGGTACTCAGCGCGCTTAATGCGCTGCTGCTGGTGAAAGGCGATATCGACAATGCCGTGACCGCCACGCTCTGGCTGGCCGGTACCACGCAGGGACGCAACTGGTATCACGTGGCGCCGGTGGCGTTAAGCCTTCTGGTGCTGCTTCCGGCCATTGTTCTGCACGCCAGAGCGATAAATATCATGGCGATGGGCGATGATATTGCCAGCCAGCTTGGGGTGCGCGTTGAGCGGACGCGAAGAACGGTAACGTTCTGCGCCGTCACGCTGGCCGCGGTGGCCACCAGCGCGACAGGGCCAATCGCGTTTATTGCCCTGATTGCGCCGCAGCTGGCGTTACGCTTAACCAGAGCGCCGGGATTGCCGGTTTTCAGCGCCGGGCTGGCTGGAAGTTGCCTGCTACTGGGCGCCGATATGCTTACGCAAATTCAGCCGCTGGCATTAACCCTTCCCGTTGGCCTAATGACCGGGATTATCGGCGGCGTTTATTTACTTATTCTGCTGTTGCGAATGCCTTCCGTTTAGGTGGGATTTTTTCAGGCGGGCTGAGTGCGTCTGATGAGAAAGCAAGTCACCCATAATAAGGCCGTCAGGCTGCCAATATAAAGCAATGTGTTCTTTGTCGCTCAATCTAACAATAAACAAATTTAGTACGCATTTTGGGAAAGGAGAAAACAATGAGCGAACTAAAGAGTGATAAAGCACAACAGATATTTTTAAAATACCAGCGCCGTAGTACGGCGCTGAAATACCCTGTTCCTTACGCAATATTTGGCTTATATGTATTTGCCGCCGGAGACGTCATGGCCGCAGAAGAAATATCTCGGCGTGACGATAATTCTCAATCGGATACGATTGTGGTCACCGGAGAGAAAGTGGCCCGGACGCTCTACGATACCAGCGGCAGCGTCGAGGTATTTGATGACGCGCGTATTAATGCGATGCCGGGCGCGTCACAGGTCTCGGATCTCTTAAAAATGACCGCCAACGTTGTCGATACCGGTATCGGCAACGATCTGCCGACGATTCGCGGTATCGACGGCTCAGGCCCGGCAAACGGGGCGAATGCTTTCCTGAATGGCACCCGGCCGCGGTTGAATCTTTCGCTGGACGGGCGTTCCCTGACCTACAACGAGCTGGCGTTTGGGCCGCAATCCTTGTGGGATATGGAGCGGGTTGAGGTCTGGCGCGGACCGCAAAGCTATATCCAGGGGCGCAACGCGATTGCAGGCGCCGTGGTGATGACCAGTAAAGATCCGACCTTCGACTGGGAATCCTCAGTGAAGGCGGGCGGCGGGAATCAAAGCTCTACCGTGGCTTCCGCGATGTTATCCGGGCCGATTATTGAAGATCAACTGGCGTTTCGTCTCAGCGCCGATAGGCAGCGGCGCGACAGCTTCGTCAATTTAATCTCCTACGATCCGGTGGGCGATCCGCGGGAAATTGAAGCCACCAATCTGCGCGGCAAGTTATTATTCAACCCGGCCGGGCTTCGCGAACTCACCACTAAACTGACCGTTAACCACTTTGACAGTCGGGCGCCGCAGAATGAGACGCTGAGTCCGAAAAATCATGTCAGCGCTCGTTTCGACCCACGGCGTCCGGTGTTTGAGACCACCTCGACCAGCGGTATCTGGGATCTGGCCTGGGAAGCCTCGGAAAGCCTCAGCCTGGAGAACAAGCTGATCTACACCGATTTTGACAACCACCGTCGCACCGTAGAAAGCTTGCCGTGGGCCAATATTGACGGGAAAGAGTTTCAGACCGAGCCGCTGGCCCGCTTTGGCGTCACAGGCGATACCCTGCGCGGACTGGTGGGTGCGCGTTATTTCCACGCCTCGCAGGATGAGTTTGTGAACCTGTTTGGCGGCAGCAAGTTCAAGGATAAAACGGAAACCTACTCGGCGTTTGGTGAACTGACCTGGGCCGTGACCTCAGAGGTGGATATCACCGCCGCAAGCCGCGTCGAGCGCGAGCATCGTCAGCGCAAAGGCGGTGCGACCCGGAAGGTGGATTTTGATGAAACCTGGGACGTTTTCCTGCCGAAACTTGATATTGCCTGGAAACCGTTACCGCAACAGACGTTAGGCATGAAGGTGTCGCGAGGATATAACGCCGGCGGGGCGGGAATGACCTTTGTCGCGCCGTTAATTAACTATACCTACGATCCTGAATATGTCTGGAGCTATGAATTATACAGCCGTCACGGGATCAGTGACTGGAATCTGGAATTAACCAGCAACCTGTTTTACAACGATTATAAAGATATGCAGTTACCGTATTATCTTAATTCCAACAGCAGTTCGATGGTGATCAGAAATGCGGATAAAGTCGAAACGTACGGCGCGGAACTGGGCGCTATCTGGAAACCAACGCTGGATTTTGAACTGAACAGCTCCGTTGGGGTTTTAAAAACCAGGATTAAAAAATTCTCCAGCAGCGGAATAGACGGACATGAATTACCGCGAGCACCGTCATTAACGGCAAACCTCGGCGCGAAATATATGCTGATGCCCGGACTGGAATTGAGCGGAGACGTTCGCTTTACCGATACCTATTATTCCCAGTATGACAACGATACCCGGGGCGAAATTCCCTCGTCATGGATAGCGAATATGCAGGTGGCTTATACCTTCACCCATGGCCGCGTCAGCGTCTTTGCGCAAAACCTGTTTGATTCTGACAAGCGAATTATGGTGATCGACAACGATGTTTCGACGGCGGTGTTGCAGCGCCCACGTCTTGTCGGCGTTGCCGTGCAACTGGATTTCTGAGGCGAAAAGCGTGGGGGAGGTTCGGCTCCCCCAAATATCAACACGATCTGGCGAGGCGGGCAGTTCGCCTGAGAGGGGTTCATGAGTACGATTTTTTATCAGTCCGGCACGCAGCGTACGGAAAAGGCCAGCGAGGCTGAAGAACAGATCTGGTTTGAGCATCAACAGCAGCAGCATGGCGAAAGCCTGCGTTGCTTTGCCTGGACGCTCGATAGCCGCATCGATACCGGGCGTTTAGTGAATGCGCTCTTATGGCCGACTCGGTGGGCGGCCCGGACGTAACGATGGCATCCCTGCGCGAGAAGATGGACATCGCCCAACAGGAAGGACTACAACATTTATGAACCCAATGGACCACATTCAGCTTAGCGATATTCAACGTATCTATCCTGCGACGACGGTGGTTGAGCTGGTCTTCAGCGACGCGCAACAGGCGTTGTTTGTCAGCGCGCCGGACTGGGAAGATGAAACGCAGTCGCGGGTGCTGCGCATTAATCCGCAGACGCTCAGCGTGGAAGCGGAGATCGCATTGCCGGTAAAAGGATTCGGCGTGGCGCTGGACGATAAGCGCGGCTTGCTTTATCTCACGCAGGGTTTTAATGGCTCGGTGGCGGTGGTGGATATCTGCAAGAACCGGCTTATCGCCACCATCCCGCTGATGGAAGAGGTCGTTTTTGAGCAACGTTACCAGCAGGAGGGCATTTCCGGCGCGCGGCTGGCGTTTTTGATGCGCGAACTGGCGCGCTTTGGCGTCAGTGAGGGCTATCCCTGGAAGCTTCGCGAACTGGTGTTTGATCCGGTCACGGAGCGGCTATTTCTGCCGGGACTGGGGCTCGGGATCGACAGCGTTTTATTTGTTATCGATACCCGCGAGCGCAGGCTGGAAAAAGTGCTGCCGGGCTTTCGCTATAACGTCGTAGGCATCACGCTGGATCGCCAGGGGAGAAGAGTGTTTGTGTCGAATATGCAGGGACAGCTTTTCGTTGTCGATCCGGACACGCTGAGCATCGTTCATTGCCATGAGGTGGCGGCCGATCAGTTACTGAATATGGTTTATGACCGCCGTCAGAACAGACTGTTTGGTGTGGATCAGGGAATCGATCGCCGAGACTGGCGGAACAACCATCTTGAACGGGACTACATTTCGCGCAGTCAGGGGCATGAAGTTTTTGTGCTCAATGCGGATACGGCTGAAATTATCGCCTGGATGGCGACGGATGAAATACCTATCGGTCTGGTATGGGATGATGAGCAAGAACGACTTTATGTTGCGAACCGGAGAGGGATACGCGTCGATAAGGGGGAAGGAACGCTTACTGTCTTTGATACTCGCAATTATACGAGAGTGCAGACACTACAAATTTCCCCTCATCCTAATAGTCTGGCGTTCGACACGGAGAAAAAATATCTATTTCTCACCGTGAAGAATGACGAAACGTTAATTCGGGATAAGCAACCAGAATGTGTAGTTCGCCTTCGTTTGATTAAAAAGACGGTAGAATAACTTTACAGACTGCTATCTGCCTATCACTACAATATGACGTTGCGCTGACTTCATATCATGGATTTAAGCAGGGCAGTCAATGCCAGTGACGGTAAAAATAACGGTAAGTTAATGTGATATTATAAATATCTATACTCTAAATAATTCGAGTTGCAGGAAGGCGGCAAGAGAGCAAATCCCCAGGAACATAGATAGCTATGTGACTGGGGTGAGTGACAAATCTGTCTGGAACAGATTTGAACGCCGCTTGCGGCGGCCCGTAAGGGCGAGGCCCAGGGATGGGCCGAGTAACCCGCAGCCAACACACATGCAACTTGAAGTATGACGAGTATATAATTATCACATCGTTATGGTGTCATTCTATAGTTCGGTACGAGAGCCCCCGCCAGGCGCATGGTTTTTCATGGTGCCGCCTGGCCTGCTTTTTTTGTAACATCTGAAAACTAAATGAGATACACTTGCATTAACGAAATCATTATCCGGTAACATTTTGCTCGGGCGCACTCATTTTCTCTCCATTGCAGCGTGGTTGGCTCTGTTTTCAGTAGCCATGTTGTTTGTTGCGCCTGTGATTTCCAAAGCGTTAGTACACCGTAATGTCTGTCAGCAAACGCTCGTTGCCGGGATGCGCGGCGTGCCTGAGGTAGAGCGCGGCATGGCAATGAATATGCCAGAAATGCATCACGGCGTGGTCCCGTCAGCGACCTGCGATAAAAGCGCCGCAATGGATCATCTCATGAGTTCGGGTCAGGTGATGTCTCCGATGGAAGAGATTGCCTGTGGATATTGTCTGCTCCTGATTCATTTGCCTTTTGTCGCGTTTTTACTGACCGTACTGCTCTGGCTGATGTTGTTTTGCCCACGCCGGGCTCCGGTTTTACAAATCGTTTTTACGCCGGTCTTCCGCGCCTGGGCGCCACAATGCGCGCGTGCGCCGCCTTCTGTTTTTCTGTCTGCGATGTAATAAATCACAAAAATTTGCGTCTCTGTCTGCCCGTTTCAGCGCTGGCAGGATGAGTTACGCCCGAAAAACAGTAAGGCAAAAAATGAAATCATATAATTTTGCGCACACGACGCTCGCTTCACTGGTACTGCTGACATTTATGACAAGCAGTGCATCTGCCGATGAACAACACAATCACTCGACGGTGCAGGATGATGCTGTCATGGTTGTGACCGCCCCCGTTTCCTCACCTCTTGAAATCGTCACCTCTCCCAAAACCCCGCGTCAGCCAGTACCGGCGAGCGATGGTTCCGATTATCTGAAAACCATTCCCGGTTTTTCCCAGATTCGTAATGGCGGCACCAATGGCGATCCCGTATTTCGCGGTATGTTTGGCTCTCGTCTGCGTATCCTGACGAATAATGGCGAAATGTTGGGGGCATGTCCGGCCAGAATGGATGCGCCCAGTTCATATATTTCTCCGGAAAGTTTTGATCTTCTGACACTGATTAAAGGGCCGGAAACGGTGCTTTGGGGGCCGGGTAACTCAGCGGGAACGATTCGCTTTGACCGGGAGCCGCCCCGTTTTGATAAACCGGGTATTCAGGGAACGGCCAGTTTGCTTACCGGCTCGAATAATCGCTGGGATGAAAATGCGGATATCAGCGTTGGCAGCGAGGAGGGGTACCTGAGGCTTATGGGGAATAAGTCCCGTTCAAACGACTACAAGGACGGTAATGGCGATCGTGTTCCGTCAAAATGGGATAAATGGAATGCTGATATAGCGCTCGGCTGGACGCCTGACAAAGATACCTTGCTGGAGCTGACGGCAGGAAAAGGCGACGGAGAAGCTCGCTATGCTGGACGCAGTATGGACGGTTCCCGGTTCAAAAGAGAAAGTCTTGGGATGCGTTTTGAAAAATCCAACATTGGTGACGTTTTTGATAAGTTCGAAGCCAATGTTTACTATAACTATGCCGATCATGTTATGGATAATTACTCCCTGCGTTCGCCAGGCAACAGTATGTCCGGGGGCATGGGCGGCATGGCGAACTCCATGGGCTCTTCAATGAATTCCGGCGCGTCAATGAGCATGCCGATGGCGATGGAGCTGGATCGACGTACCGTGGGTGGCCGCATGATGGGAACCTGGCTATGGTCTGATTTTGAGCTGCGGAGCGGCGCAGATTCTCAATTTAATACCCATCGTCGTAAATCTGATGAGGTCTGGTCCAAAGATGCGCGTTTTCATGATTACGGTGTGTTCGGTGAACTGACCTGGAACGCGACCGCACAAAGCAAAGTAGTCAGCGGTGCTCGCCTGGACAGGGTGATTGTCGACAACTTTACCGATGAGGGCGCATCTGAGCGTACAGATACTCTGCCCGCAGGATTTGTTCGCCTGGAGCATAATCTTGCAGACTTACCCATTATGTTTTACGCCGGTCTTGGATATACCGAACGTTTTCCCGATTACTGGGAGCTATTCTCGCCAACCTATGGGCCGGATGGCTCCACCGACGTTTTTGACAAGGTGAAAACAGAAAAAACAACGCAGATTGATATTGGCGCACAATACAAAGGTCAGCGTGTTAATAGCTGGATTTCCGCCTATGTCGGACGGGTTAACGATTTCATTCTCTTCCGTTACGATCGCAATAACGCGCGAGTCAGTCAGGTTGATAATGTCAACGCCACTATCATGGGGGGCGAGGCGGGTTTCAGTTATCAGCTTACCGATACATGGAAAACCGATGCCAGCCTCGCTTATTCATGGGCGCAAAATACCGATGATCACCAACCCCTGCCGCAAATTCCGCCACTGGAAGCACGCTTTGGCCTGACGTGGGAGAAAGGCGACTGGAGTAGTACCGGTCTGTTAAGGCTGGTCAGCAGTCAGCATCGCGTTGCGATCAATGAAGGGAACGTCGTTGGAAAGGATTTTGACAGCAGTCCCGGTTTTGCCGTCTTTTCCGCTAACGCCGCCTATCGTGTGAATAAATACGTTAAGGTCAGCGCCGGTGTCGATAACCTGTTTGATAAGACCTACAGTGAACATCTGAACCTGGCGGGTAACAGCAGTTTTGGTTATTCCGCAAATACTTCCGTTAATGAGCCGGGCAGAACATTCTGGGGCAAAATTAACGTGACATTCTAAGGCTTTCCCGGTTTGGTTGCGCCTCTGATGTAAGACTTCTCAGGGGAATTCCGGCGTCCTGGGGGGCGAGCAAAACGCCTCCCAGGACGTTCACATGCAATGAATATGAAGAATATCCTCGTACTTACAGCGAACGGAACAGGCCACGGAATCAAATGGGCGAAAACGAAAAATCGCCATGTTCGCCAGAACCGCCGGTTCTGCGTCCTCAGAAAAGATCAATTCGCGTATTAATCCCCACGGTACGGCCCATATTGACCTGCGCGACCGCGCTGCTGCCGTTCATGTAGCCATAGGTACGGTAACGACGATCGAACAGATTATCGACATAGACGGAAATATTCATCCGCTCAGTCGCCTGCCAGCCGAGGCTACCGTCCAGTGTTGCGTAAGTGCCTTGCCGCAACTGGTTGGCGCCATCGAAATAATGCGGCCCGACGAGATTGATTGCCAGTCGCGGCAGCAGTGCGCCATAGCGGGTATCAATTAAGCCGCTCACACGGCTTCCCGCACCATAACGGGGGACAAACGGCACCCGCTTGCCGCGATACAACTCACTGTCATTGGTGAACTCGGAACGGATCGCGTTGCCATTAATATCCCATGACCAGCCTGGCGCAAACCGCCATTTCACTTCCAGCTCCACGCCGGTGGCGTCGGCTTTACCCGCATTGCTTAATGTCTGCATCCCGACCGGGCCAGAGTAGAGCTGCATGTCTTTGGTACGGGTATAAAACGTCGCGGCCTGTAGCGTGACATCCGCGGTTTCGTAGCGGGTGCCAAGCTCATAGTTGATGGACTTTTCCGCGACAAAAGGTCTGGCGGCAAGGCCTGGCGTCGGCACAATATTGTATCCTGAAGGTTTATATCCCTGGGCGACGCGGGTATAGACCCGCCAGTCGTCGGTCAGCATATAGCCGGCGGATAGCTGCCCGAGTAGCCGATCGTCGTCGCTTTTTCCGCTATCGCCAAACGGGCTACCGGCCATGTTGCCGTGGTATTGCGTACTGGCCTTATCGTGTGAGAAGCGCACGCCGCCGCCGATATCAAAACGATCGGTTACATGCCAGGTCAGGTCACTGTATGCGGCCAGCGTTTCAGCGGTGGTATAACCGGTACTGCTTAAATAAGGTCCTGTCGGCATATCATAGGCGGAATTTAACTTCTCGCGGGTATTCTGCCGATAGAGCCCAAATACCATATCAACGGTACGTGCATCGCCCAGGGTTGCGGCGCGTAACTCCTGCACATCCTGATTCCAGCGCTGAGGGATATGAACAATTAGCGAACCGGAAGGGAAGGTGCGCGAATAGTGCTGCTGCTGCCAGGCGCCGATCAGGTTGAAAACCCAGTCATCGGTAGTGTATTTGCCACTCAGGGTCTGGCTGTCAGTGCAGCGCCGCATATACGGATCCGGTGAACCATCGCTGATCAATAACTTACGACTTTTAATATCACTCCATGCCACATAAGCATCCTGGGTGGCGCGAGTACATTCGCGTGAGGCGGAAAAGCCCATTTCCCAGGGCCGATTGTCCGGGGCGAGACGCAGTTTCACATTTCCTGCGCTGGCGCGGGTGCCGCCTAAATCATCGCTTCCCGTCGCGGGGTTAATCATGTCGCCGTCATCAACCTGGCGTAACAGGATGACGCTGCCGTACAGCAGGCCATCCTGAAGGGGGCCGCTGAGATTGAACTTACCCCGATAGCTATCCCGGCTGCTGACGCCGCCTTCAATATAGCCGCGCGGGGTGCTGTCCGGCTGCCGGGTGACGATATTGATGATCCCGCCCTGTGCGCTTTTGCCATATAAGGTTCCCTGCGGGCCGCGCAGTAGCTCCACGCGTTGCACATCGGCAAGCGTCTGGAGGGTGTTGGTGGCAAGCTGGGGAACGCCATCGACATACAGGGTGACCGCCGGGTTATAGAAGTCCTCTGCCGACGAAACGCCGCGTAGCGAGATGGCCGAAAAAAGCATGTTACCGCTATTTTCAATATTCAGACCAGGCAACACTCTGGGGAGTTTGCCGCTGGCAGTGACGCCTGCATCGCTTAATTCCGGCGCGCTGACCACGGTAGAGGAGACATTGTTGGCGGATGCCGAGCGGGAAGATTGTTTACTGGCGGTGACCACCAGCGTGCTTTCGTCTTGCTGTGAAGTCTGGGCATTAGCCATGGCGGGGAGCAATAATCCCCCCAGCACCAGAGGTGAAAGCCGTGTCATTTTCATTGCTGTGAGTCCCTGTAAAACGGCGAAACGCCAAAAATAGCGATAATGGTGAATTGAAAATGATAACTATTTCTAATTGAGCGGCTACCCGAAACGGGATTATTTATGCCCGTTTCGGGTCAGGGGGCGGGAATAACGACAGTTGCCCGGATGTGGAAATCATATGAGGCATGACCTTGTTAGATCATGCGTTTAAAGGCCGAAGGGGTTACGCCAAACTGTTTCTGAAAAGCGGCAGAGAAATGGCTGGCGTTGGCATAGCCCAGATCGGCCGCCACCGTCATGACGGTGGTATTGCCGTTGGCCAGGCGTCTTCTGGCTTCCTGCATGCGTTCAGCCTGAAACAGGCCATAGACGCTGTTGTTGAACAGAACGTGGAAGCCTCGCTTAATTTTGAGAACGCTCAGACCGGACTCTCTGGCCAGCTCCGCGACGCCCGGCGCTTGTGTCAGATCGGCCAGCAGTAGATCCTTCGCCCGTAGCAGTTTCTGGCGTTCCATCGGGTTGACGTGGCAGGAGAGGCAACTGGCGTCTTCGCGATGTTCATCCAGCACCAGACTGAGCATGACCAGACTTTGCCCCTGCAACCATAGCGTCGACGGCTTTTGTTCATGGCTGAAGCCGCCGTGCATGCGCATCAGCGCGTGACGCAAGGCCTGAGCCGTTAAGTGGGTTTCAGCATTACAACGCTGCTGTTGGCAACAGCAGCGGGAGTCGATCTTATTTTTAATAACCGGACTCATATCCGGTACCCATAGCGCGAGAGTTTCAGGGCTGAAGGAGAGGGTAATGCTCTCGAATCGGCCACAATAGGCGGCGCTGCCGCGGCAGTCTGGCGTATGGGTAATGTAATGGCGATTGCGCGCAAGCTCCCAGTCGGTATGGCGCCGGAGTCCCTGAATCGCAAAGCGCGATGTGCCTTCCAGGATGCACGAGAAGTTAATCCTGCCCAGATCGTCGTGTAGCTGCAACGTCTCAGGCCGCGCAAAATGGCCCCTCCAGAGCAAAATATCCATACCTTCCTGCAACGAACAGCGCAGCAGTTCACACTGAGCAGGAATATTGCCATCGTTTGCAGGTTTCCCGACCACCAACTGGTGAACAGAGATTTCAGATTGCGTTTGCGGTGACTCCGTCATGACCTGGTTATCTCCCTGTGGCTTAGACCAATGCGGGCATATACCCGTCATATTTCAAGTTGCATGTGCGTTGGCTACGGGTTACTCGGCCCATCCCTGGGCCTCGCCCTTACGGGCCGCCGCAAGCGGCGTTCAAATCTGTTCCAGACAGATTTGCCACTCACCCCAGTCACTTACTTCTGTAAGCTCCTGGGGCTTCCCTCGCTTGCCGCCTTCCTGCAACTCGAACTATTTAGGGTATAAATAGAACCGAATGGGGTAGATGAGTTATTGATAATGGTTATTATTCACATTAATTCTCAGAACGCCACCCTGAATTGTTGTTTTTGGCGTCCGTAAAAATTCATCAGGAAATTCAGTTACTCCCATGTCATCTCAATCATCCAATACTGAATCGCTGTCCCGATTTCCTCTCTGGCAGGTGATTACACCGGTTCGCAGGAAGGTTATTTTAGCGATGGCGCTGGCGGGGCTGGCGGCATTAACCAGCCTGGGGGCGCTCCTTTTTCTGGCGTGGAGCCTGCGTGACATTCGCGCGACGCCTGACGCTATTCCGGCCTGGCCGCTGGGCGGCGTGATCGGCTGCGTGGTCTTAACTTTTGTTCTGCGCTTGCAGGCGTTCAATACCTCTCATTACGCGGCTTTTCATCTGGAGAACATTCTGCGCAGCAGGTTAGCCCGTAAAGCATTGCAGCTTCCGCCTGGTGTGTTACAGCAAATGGGTAGCGGGTCAGTGGCGAAAGTGATGCTGGATGACGTGAAGTCGTTACATATCTTTGTGGCCGACAGCACGCCGCTCTATGCCCGCGCGATAGTCATGCCGCTGGCGACAATCGTTATCTTGTTCTGGCTGGACTGGCGGCTGGCAATCGCGACGCTGGGGGTACTGGCGTTTGGATCGGTTGTTCTCGTGCTCGCCCGCCAGCGTTCGGAAGATATGGCTCAGCGTTATCATAAGGCGCGCGAGCAGGTCAGTGCGGCGGTTATTGAGTTCGTGCAGGCCATGCCCGTGGTGAGAACGTTTGATAGCGGCAGCACCAGTTTTTTGCGCTATCAACGCGCCCTTGAAGAGTGGGTCGATGTGCTCAAAACCTGGTATCGCAAAGCCGGTTTTTCAGCGCGTTTTTCCTTCTCGATTCTGAATCCTCTCCCGACCCTGTTTGTCCTGATCTGGTCGGGATACGGCCTGTTGCACTATGGCAGTCTCGATTTTATCGCGTGGGTGGCCGTTTTACTGCTGGGCAGCGGAATGGCCGAAGCCGTAATGCCAATGATGATGCTCAATAACCTGGTCGCGCAAACGCGTTTAAGCATTCAGCGTATTTATCAGGTTCTCGCGATGCCGGAGTTATCGCTGCCGCTGTCTGACCAGCAGCCGCAAGAGGCGAGCATTACCTTTGAGCAGGTGAGCTTTCATTATCCGCAAGCGCGTGCTGGCGCCGCGTTGCAGGAGGTGAGCTTTCATGTGCCTGCCGGGCAAATTGTGGCGCTGGTCGGGCCAAGCGGCGCCGGAAAAAGCACCGTGGCGCGCTTGCTGCTGCGTTACGCCGACCCGGACAAAGGCCATATCCGTATTGGCGGCGTGGATCTGCGCGATATGCAGACGGACACCCTGATGAAGCAACTCTCGTTTGTGTTTCAGGACAACTTCCTTTTTGCCGACACCATAGCCAATAACATTCGGCTGGGCGCGCCGGATACGCCGCTGGAGGCGGTAATAGCGGCGGCCAGAGTGGCGCAGGCCCATGATTTTATTAGCGCGCTGCCAGAAGGTTACAACACGCGAGTCGGGGAGCGCGGGGTATTTCTCTCCGGCGGCCAGCGGCAGCGCATTACTATCGCCAGGGCGCTTTTGCAGGATCGCCCCATCCTGGTGCTTGATGAGGCAACGGCGTTTGCTGACCCGGAAAACGAAGCGGCGCTTATCAAGGCGCTCGCGGCGGCCATGCGCGGCCGGACGGTCATCATGGTCGCGCATCGTCTCTCAATGGTGACTCAGGCCGATGTGATATTGCTGTTTTCCGACGGACAGCTCAGGGAAATGGGGAACCATACGCAACTGTTGGCGCAGGGTGGCCTGTATCAACGGCTCTGGCAACACTATCAGCAGGCGCAGCATTGGGTGCCGGGTGGAACACAGGAAGAGGTGGTGGAAAGTGAAGACAAGTAATCCTGCGGATAATCTGGCCTGGCGCGTCATCTGGCGCCAGCTTATCTCCAGCGTTGGCAGTCAGGCCAGGATGCTGCGGCGCAGTATGCTGGCGCTGTTGCTGGCGGCATTCATGCAGGGGATCGCCTTTGCCTGTCTTTATCCGATCATTGATGCGCTGTTACGGGGAGACGCGCCGCAACTTCTTAACTGGGCTGTGGCCTTCAGCGTTGCCGCGATTGTGACGCTGGCGCTACGCTGGTATGGCCTGGGCTTTGAATACCGTGGTCATCTGGCGCAGGCCACCCATGAGTTGCGCCTGCGACTTGGCGAGCAGTTACGCCGCGTGCCGCTGGAGAAGCTCCAGCGCGGCAGGGCGGGCGAAATGAATGCCTTGCTGTTGGGCAGCGTGGATGAAAACCTCAATTATGTTATCGCGATAGCCAATATTTTGCTGCTCACTATTGTCACGCCGCTGACGGCGTCGCTGGCGACATTGTGGATAGACTGGCGGCTGGGGCTGGTGATGTTGCTGATCTTCCCTCTGCTGGTGCCGTTTTATTACTGGCGCCGCCCGGCGATGCGGCGACAAATGCAGACGCTGGGGGAAGCGCACCAGCGTCTGAGCGGCGATATCGTTGAATTTGCTCAGGGGATGATGGTATTGCGCACCTGCGGCAGCGATGCCGATAAAAGCCGGGCGCTGCTGGCGCATTTCAATGCGCTGGAAAACTTACAGACCCGCACTCACCGTCAGGGCGCTGGCGCGACGATGCTGATCGCCAGCGTCGTGGAGTTGGGCCTACAGGTGGTGGTGTTATCCGGGATCGTCTGGGTGGTGACGGGCACTCTGAACCTCGCCTTTCTGATTGCCGCCGTCGCGATGATTATGCGCTTTGCAGAACCGATGGCGATGTTTATCAGCTACACCTCGGTTGTGGAACTGATCGCCAGCGCCCTGCAACGGATTGAGCAGTTTATGGCGATAGCACCGCTTCCCGTCGCAGAGCAAAGCGAGATGCCGGAACGTTATGATATCCGCTTTGACAACGTCAGCTATCGCTACGAAGAAGGCGACGGTCACGCGCTTAATCATGTTTCTTTGACGTTCCCGGCAGCCAGTATGAGCGCGCTGGTGGGCGCCTCCGGCGCAGGCAAAACCACGGTCACCAAACTGTTAATGCGCTATGCCGATCCGCAGCAAGGGCAGATTTCTATTGGCGGCGTCGATATTCGCCGCCTGACGCCGGAACAGCTCAATAGCCTGATTTCTGTTGTTTTCCAGGATGTCTGGCTGTTTGATGACACGCTGCTGGCGAATATCCGTATCGCGCGCCCACAGGCGACGCGACAGGAGGTGGAAGAGGCCGCCCGCGCGGCGCAGTGCCTTGAGTTTATTTCCCGTCTTCCGCAAGGCTGGCTGACGCCAATGGGAGAGATGGGCGGCCAGCTATCGGGCGGCGAGCGCCAGCGGATTTCCATTGCCAGAGCGTTATTGAAAAACGCGCCGGTCGTCATTCTCGATGAACCGACCGCCGCGCTGGATATTGAAAGCGAGCTGGCGGTGCAAAAAGCGATCGATAACCTGGTTCACAACCGGACGGTGATTATCATTGCTCACCGTTTATCCACCATCGCCGGGGCCGGAAACATTCTGGTGATGGAAGAGGGACAGGTGGTTGAGCAGGGTACTCATGCGCAATTGCTCTCTCATCATGGACGTTATCAGGCGCTGTGGCAGGCGCAAATTGCCGCGCGCGCGTGGCGCGACGACGGGGTTTCCGCGTCTGGAGAGTGGGTGTATGAGTGATGTTCAGTCGAATGTGAAACCGCTGATGTTGACGACCGGGCGGGTGATTTTTGCTATTGCCGGCGTCTATGTGACGCAGAGCCTGGTATCGGCGCTGTCTATGCAGTCCTTACCCGCGCTGGTGCGCGCTGCTGGCGGATCGCTGGCGCTTGCCGGTGCGACAACCCTGTTTATGCTGCCCTGGGCGCTGAAGTTTATTTGGGCGCCGTGGATCGAACGCTGGCGGCTTCCGCCCGGTAGCCCGGAACGCCGTTCCCGCATGTTAATCCTGCGTGGTCAGGTCGCGTTAGCGGCGATCCTGGCGATTGCCGCAGCGATTGGCTGGTTTGGGCGAGAAGGGGGATTTCCCGATACGCAAATCGTCGCGTTATTTGTTCTGTTTATGGTGGCAGGTACGGTCGCCTCCACCATTGATATCGCCAGCGACGGCTTTTGCGTCGATCAACTGACCCGCGCGGGTTACGGCTGGGGAAACAGCGTGCAGGTCGGCGGCAGCTATCTGGGAATGATGTGCGGCGGCGGGGTGTTCCTGATGCTGTCGGCGGCATCCGGCTGGCCTGTCGCCATGCTGATGATGGCGATGTTGATTATGGCGCTGTCATTCCCGCTATGGCGGATTACGGAGCCGACGCGAACAGCGACTATCCCGCATGTTCCGGCGTTAGGTTATGCGCTAAGGAGGAAGCAGGCGCGCCTGGGCTTACTGCTGGTATTGATGCTGAATTCAGGCATGCGGTTTGTGCTGCCTCTTCTGGCGCCGCTGTTGTTGGATCATGGGTTGAGCATGTCCGCGTTGGGCGCGCTGTTCAGCGGCGGCAATATTGCGGCGGGCATAGCAGGAACGCTGGCCGGCGGATTGCTGATGAAATACACCTCACCCGGCAGAGCGCTGTTGACGGCTTATGGCGTCCAGGGGATCGCGCTGCTGGCGGTGGTGATGACGCTCATGATGGCGCCGGGTCATCTGCTGCTGCCGATTCTCCAGTGTCTGGTCATTGTCCAGTCCATTTCGCTGGCCTGCGCGCTGGTCTGTCTTTACGCCACGCTGATGTCGCTTTCATCACCTTTGCAGGCCGGTGTCGACTTCACCCTCTTTCAATGTACTGACGCGGCAATCGCCATTCTGGCTGGCGTTATCGGTGGCGTTGTTGCTCAACATTTTGGCTATGCGGCCTGCTTCCTGTTTGCCGGGGCATTCACGTTGCTGGCGGCGTGGGTGGCTTATATCCGGCTGCATTCGGCAAAAGAACTGATGACAAGCGCAATGGATTGATCCGGGAATATCACGCCCGTTTGACGACGAAGGTGTGATATCTGCGCATATCAAGGCTGTTGATATGCAGAAACAAAAGACCAGGTACGGTTATTTGTCAATGTCGCAGGAAATCAATAAAATAGAGAGCAAAAGTCACGCTAGTTCCATAAAACTGTGATCCTGATCAACATCGATAATCATCAATGCATTAAATATTACATACGGAAAATAAATGTAATGTATTGGTGGTGAATTTTATGGCGATTAAAGATTTTTTTGTACAAACAAAACCCGGTCGGCGTCGTTATGGCGTAGCGCTATTTGTTGGGGTGATTGCAGGGATTATGTCGGCGTTTGTGAAATGGGGGGCAGAAGTTCCTTTGCCGCCGCGTACTTTCTCCGGCGGCAGGGATGAATTTAATCCCCCTTATCTTTTCCTGCGCGACTACCTGGGAATAGACCCCACCCATACGGTGTATACTTTTTCCGAGCACATTATCAATCCGGTGATGGTCACGCATATTATATTCTCTCTGGTATTTGCCGTCGGCTATTGCGTTGTTGCCGAAGTTTTCCCGAAGGTTAAATTATGGCAGGGGGTATGGGCAGGTATTGTCGCCACTATCGCCGTTCACTGGATCTCTTTTCCGTTACTGGGCCTGACGCCTTCATTATTGAATATTCCGGCGGATGAGTATATTTCGGAACTGGTGGGACATATCTTTTGGTTCTGGGCAATTGAGATGATTCGTCGCGATCTTCGCAACCGCATCACTCACGAGCCTGACGCTGAAGTGCCCCTGGACGCGCCGTTCAGATAAGCCGTCATGAAAGAACCCGTGATTTCGCGGGTTCTTTAGGGCAGCAGTCTGACTACGCCAGAGATTGAGGCATCGTATTCATCGCAAAGTTGAGAATCTTTTCGCCGTCAAATGAAGCATAAGGCAAACTTTCAATAACAGCGATTTCTTGCCCGGATTTCAACGCGTTAATAAACTCTTCAATCTTATACTGAATATGCGGAGCGACCAGAACACCATCATAGGCAGGCGCGACGCTAAAGAAGTTTTCAACACCAACGGCGCTGATTAAGAGGTCTAATGCCTGGTTATCGGCGATTTTTTGCATTTTTCTGGCAATAATTCCTGCTGTTGCGCCGAACAAGCAACATATTAATAATTTTTTCACGATTTAACCCTCGGTGAGATACCGAGGCTACATTATTCCTCTACCGTTAACGAAAATGCGCGACATGTCAATTTTACAGGTTAATTTCTTGCGTCCATTTTATTCTGACCGTCGCCATCACAGAAGCTAAAAAACGCAAACGTGCGTGATGCTGTGAATGGTTGGGGATGATTCGCCGATTACTTTTTTTTACGTGAAATAACGAAGCGATCGCCAACGCGCGTGAGCTTCGCCCCATTGACACAGTATTCGACGGCAAACTTAAAAAACGTATCCGAATCAAGTTCGAAATCCAGTTCGATTTTTATGGCCTCGCCGGACTGCAGAAGCTGCTTTGCCTGTTCCAGATTGTTGGCTTTTACTGTTTCCATCTCTTCACCTCGTTTTTGCTTTTGCACTGATGGCCTCCGAACCCTATCTTACAACGTTTGTATTACAGCCGTGCGACAGCGAGTTCTTATTGGCTTTTCCGCCGTAGGCAATCTCCGTTATTGCTATGGGTTCTTCGCGGTATGCCGGGCGGGCACCCACAGGTTGTGATCACAGAGCGGACTAACGGATTCTATCCTCCTCTCAATGAGCGGAAATTTCCAGCGTACAATGGTCGACCATCGGTAAGTGCCGGGAGCACGAACCTTCTGTCTGGAGCCATTGGGCCGCCAGCGGCGCTCACGACAGACTAAATTCCCCACAACTTCAATGCCTTCACGCCAGGGGGCGACAGGTGGGTTGATAAATTCCTGGTAAATATTGATACTGTATAAAAACACAGTGTCATTGCAAGTGAGTTTATTATGATGTTCTACAAACCGGTTGAATTGCGCCAGGTCATGTCGATTCCGCTGTTTAGCGACCTTGTTCAGTGTGGATTTCCCAGTCCGGCGCAGGATTACATTGAGAAGGGGATTGACCTCAACGAGCTGTGTGTCCGTCATCCTGCGGCAACCTATTTTGTCATGGCGACAGGCATGTCGATGGTTGACGCCGGTATTTATGAAGGCTCGCTGCTGGTGGTAGATCGCAGTCTGAAAGCGAAGCATGGCGATATCATCATTGCTTCACTGGCCGGTGAATATACGGTTAAGCGTTTGTGCACTCATCCCATCATGCAACTGCTGCCGATGAATCCCGATTTTCCGCCGATTGTGCTACACAATGACGGCGAAGATCTGGAGATTTTTGGTGTTGTCACTTTCAGTATCAACAGGTTTCGTTAATGTTTGCCCTGGTGGATGTCAATTCATTCTATGCCAGCTGCGAGATGGTTTTTCGCCCGGATTTACGCGGGCGTCCGGTGGTGGTGTTAAGCAACAATGACGGCTGCGTGATCGCCAGAAATGATGAGGCTAAATTGCTGGAGATCCCGATGGGCGCGCCATATTTCAAGGTGAAATCGCAGTTTGAACGCCATCAGGTGGCGGTATTCAGCAGCAATTATGCGCTGTACGGTGATATGTCCCAACGGGTGATGACGCTTCTTGAAGAGCTGGCTCCTGCGGTTTATCAATATTCCATTGATGAAGCCTTTGTGAATCTTAGCGGAATGCACCGTTCTGAGGAGCTTGAAGCATTCGGTCGCCATGTGCGAAGTACATTGCTCCAGTGCACCGGCCTGACGGTGGGCGTGGGGATCGGGCCGACGAAGACGCTGGCCAAACTGGCCAATTATGCGGCAAAAAGATGGTCAACATTCTCGGGTGTTGTCGATCTCTCTTTGCCGGTCAGGCAGCGGAAACTGCTGGCGCGGGTTGACGTCGGTGACATCTGGGGCGTTGGCCGCCGCACCGCGAAAAAACTCAATGCGATGGGGATTAACACCGCGCTTGAGCTTGCCGGAACGCCAACTGCACTGATCAGAAAGCATTTCAGCGTCGTGCTGGAGCGTACTGTACGAGAACTGTGCGGCGAACCCTGCCTTGCACTGGAAGAATTTATCCCGAGTAAACAGCAAATTATCTGCTCGCGTTCATTTAGTCATAAGGTGACTGAATACGAACTGATGCGGGAAGCCATATGCAGCCACGCGGCGCGCGCCGCCGAGAAGCTGCGCGCAGAGCATCAATATTGTCGCTATGTTTCCGCCTTTGTGAAAACCAGTCCGTTTGCGGGTAATGAAGCCTGCTACGGCCAAAACGCCGGTACCAACATCCCGATCCCGACCCGGGATAGCCGGGATATTATCAAGGCGGCGATAAAATGCCTGGATACAATCTGGCGGGAGGGATACCGGTATCAAAAGTGCGGGGTGATGCTGGGGGACTTCTTTAGCCAGGGCGTGGCGCAGTTCGGATTGTTTGATGACTATCAACCACATGCTAATAGTGAAGCACTTATGACGGTGCTGGATTCCGTCAATCAACGAGAGAAAGGTCAGCTTTGGTTTGCCGGGCAAGGAATCGCGCGTCGCTGGGAGATGAAGCGGCACAGGCTGTCGCCAGCCTACACCACCCGGTTGAGTGATTTGTTGCGGGTGAAGCTGTAAAGCGTTGCTATCTACGATTCATGCTATCGTCGAAGCGCTGATCACGCTCGTCGGGTTGTTACCCGCAGGGCCGCAGTGATTCGGTTTCCTGTGGACGTTAGCCCGCCAATAGGTTTTTTCCCCATTCTCTATGCTTTTTCATCAGTGAATTCAGTGGCATGTCGCGACTAACTCTTGCGTAACCGTTGTGTAGGGCTAGACTACGGAAATCAGCATAAGTTAACGGAGGTTCAGTGGACGCAATTAAGGGCTCGCAACTCCAGGTGCCGGATGCCATTTTTGCCTGGGTGCTGGACGGGCAGGGCGGCGTGAAGCCGCTGGCGGACAGCGACATTATTGATAAGGAACATCCTTGCTGGCTGCATCTTAACTATACCCATGTTGACAGCGCGCAATGGCTGGCGTCGACGTCGCTGCTGCCCAATAATGTGCGCGGTGCGCTGGCCGGAGAAAGCACGCGCCCCCGCGTGACGCGGATTGGCGATGGGGCACTAATTACGCTGCGCTGTATCAACGGCAGCACTGATGAGCGCCCGGACCAACTGGTGGCGATGCGCCTGTATATGGACGAGCGTTTAATCGTCACAACCCGGCAGCGTAAAGTTCTGGCGCTGGACGATGTACTTGGTGACTTGCGTGAGGGGAATGGTCCGGTAGACGGCGGTAGATGGCTGGTGGAAGTCTGTGATGCGCTGACCGATCACGCCAGCGAGTTTATTGAGCAACTTCATGACCGGATTATCGATCTGGAAGATGATTTACTGGACCAGCAGATACCGCCCCGCGGCTTTCTGGCGCTGTTGCGCAAGCAGCTTATCGTTATGCGCCGCTATATGGCGCCGCAGCGTGATGTTTATGCCCGTCTGGCCAGTGAACGTTTGCCGTGGATGACAGACGACCATCGGCGGCGGATGCAGGATATTGCCGAGCGTCTGGGGCGTGGGCTGGATGAAATTGATAGCTGTATTTCCCGCACGGCGGTGATGAGCGATGAGATCGCGCAAATTATGCAAGAATCGCTATCACGCAGAACGTATACGATGTCGCTGATGGCAATGGTCTTTCTGCCGAGCACTTTTTTAACCGGACTGTTTGGCGTTAACCTCGGCGGGATCCCGGGTAACAGCTGGCATATGGGGTTCCTGGTTTTCTGCGTAATGTTAGTTGTTCTCATTGGGGGTGTTACATGGTGGTTGCATCGTAGTAAATGGTTGTAAAGAATCGCCTTTTATCATAATGATGATGCTGAAAACCCGGTAATGTTTGAGCGAAATCAATAAACTCTCCCCCTGTTCAGGGCAATATCCTTAACGCAGGTGAATGCAACGTCAAGCGATGGGCGTTGCGCTCCATATTGTCTTACTTCCTTTTTTGAATTACTGCATAGCACAATTGATTCGTACGACGCCGACTTTATTAAGTCGGCTTTTTTTTGCGCCCTCTTTGTCAGCTTCTACGCTTAATGGGTGTACCCGCCCATCACCGGAGTCAATATGTGCTATCAGTCGCTAAACTCAATACCTGTCCCCCCTGAACCGAATGAGCCGATTCCTGTGCCAGATCCCCGGCCGCGGCCGCATCCGCTACCGGATCCGCCGCCAGACGATGAACCGATTAAGTTGTCGCATCGGCGGCGGAGATCTGCGAGGATACGCGCCTGCGGATTGTCCGCCCTTTAACGTAATGCGAGAAATTATTGTGACCGCTTTTTCAACTCTGAATGTTTTGCCCGCCGCCCAGCTAGCTAACCTGAATGAACTGGGATATCTGTCGATGACCCCGGTTCAGGCGGCGGCCTTACCGGCTATCCTCGCGGGTAAAGATGTGCGCGTGCAGGCGAAAACCGGCAGCGGTAAAACGGCGGCATTTGGCCTCGGATTACTCCAGCACGTTGACCCATCGTTGTTTCGAACCCAGGCGCTGGTGCTGTGTCCGACCCGTGAACTGGCGGATCAGGTGGCCGGAGAACTTCGTCGTCTGGCGCGCTTCCTGGCAAACATTAAAATTTTGACGTTGTGCGGCGGTCAGCCTTTTGGCGCTCAGCGCGATTCGCTCCAGCATGCGCCGCATATTATTGTCGCTACGCCGGGGCGCTTACTCGATCACCTGCAAAAGGGCACCGTATCGCTGGATGCCCTACAAACGCTGGTGATGGATGAAGCGGACCGGATGCTGGATATGGGATTTAGCGACGCCATTGATGAAGTGATCCGTTTTGCGCCGGTTTCACGTCAGACGCTGTTGTTTTCCGCGACCTGGCCGGAGGCTATCGCGGCTATTAGCGGCCGGGTGCAGAACAACCCGCAATCCATTGAAATTGATGCCGTTGATGCGCTGCCGGCTATCGAACAGCAGTTCTTCGAAACCACGCAATACGGTAAAATCGCGCTGCTGCAAAAGTTACTGAGCCAGCATCAGCCCACCTCGTGCGTGGTGTTCTGTAACACCAAAAAAGATTGTCAGGCCGTCTGCGACGCGCTGAACGCTGCCGGGCAGAGTGCGTTATCGCTGCATGGCGATCTTGAACAACGCGATCGCGATCAGACGCTGGTGCGTTTCGCCAACGGCAGTTCGCGGGTGCTGGTGGCGACAGACGTCGCCGCTCGCGGGCTGGATATCAAGTCGCTGGAGCTGGTGGTGAATTATGAGCTGGCCTGGGACCCGGAAGTTCACGTACACCGCATTGGCCGTACCGCTCGCGCCGGCGAAAGTGGGCTGGCTATCAGCCTTTGCGCGCCGGAAGAGGCGCAGCGGGCGAATATTCTTGCGGAAATGTTGCAACTGAAGCTGAACTGGATAAACGGCCCGACGAGCAGCAACATTGTGCCGCTGCAGGCAGAGATGGCTACGCTGTGTATTGATGGCGGTAAGAAGGCTAAAATGCGCGCGGGCGATGTGCTGGGCGCGTTAACCGGCGATATCGGCCTTGATGGCGCAGACATCGGTAAGATCAACGTCCATCCGGCGCATGTCTATGTCGCCGTGCGTCAGCCGGTGGCGCATAAGGCGTTTAAGCTGCTGCAAAACGGGAAAATTAAAGGTAAAGCCTGCCGGGTTCGCTTACTGAAATAAGCGAAGAAAGCGCGTCTCAGGTGACGATCTGAGACGCGGGGCGGTTATTTCACTTCGACAACGTTCAGGCGTAGTTCATTCAGTTGCGCTTCATCTTCATCCGGCTGCCAGCCTGCAGGCTGCAGCGGGATCTCTTCGCGATCGAACGCCAGGTCGCCGCCGTTGACTACTGCGGATCCGTGGTGAATACCTTTAAAGTCGAACAGATTGACGTCGCTCAGATGCGACGGCACCACGTTCTGCATTGCGCTGAACATGGTTTCGATGCGGCCCGGATAGCGTTTATCCCAGTCGCGCAGCATATCGGCAATCACCTGACGCTGGAGGTTAGGCTGTGAGCCGCACAGGTTGCATGGAATGATTGGGAACGCTTTGGCCTGAGAGAAACGCTCAATATCTTTTTCGCGGCAGTAGGCCAGCGGACGAATAACGATATGTTTACCATCGTCGCTCATTAGCTTCGGCGGCATACCTTTCATCTTCCCGCCGTAGAACATATTCAGAAACAGGGTCTGCAGAATGTCGTCGCGGTGATGTCCCAGGGCGATTTTCGTCGCTCCCAGTTCCGTTGCCGTGCGATAAAGAATGCCGCGACGCAGACGAGAACAGAGTGAACAGGTGGTTTTACCTTCCGGGATTTTTTCTTTAACAATGCCGTAGGTGTTCTCTTCAACAATCTTATATTCAACGCCCAGTTGCTCAAGATATGCTGGCAGGATATGCGCCGGGAAGCCCGGTTGCTTTTGATCGAGGTTGACCGCTACCAGCGAAAAAGAGACCGGCGCGCTTTTTTGCAAACTGCGCAAAATCTCCAGCATGGTGTAGCTGTCTTTACCGCCGGAGAGGCAAACCATAATGCGGTCGCCTTCTTCAATCATATTAAAATCGGCGATCGCTTCGCCTACATTGCGGCGCAGGCGCTTCTGCAACTTATCGATATTGTATTTCTCTTTCTTTGTAAAGTTATGATTTTCTTGCATTATTAACATTCTCAAAATCGAAAAAGGGCATATAGGGGGCAAAATGTGTTAGAGCCCAGGCCGGGAATTCAGCATAGAAACCTGGTCGCCGTTCATCTTTTCTATCCATGTACTATAAACGTCGTACACCATTTGCGCGTTTTCATGCCCCATCTGATTGTCTATAAAAGACGGGTTTGCGCCAGCCGTCAGGAGCCAGCAGGCAAAAGTATGCCGCGTATGGTACGGATTCCTGCGGTGAATGCCAGCGCGTTTTGCGGCGTCTTCCCCTCTATTGCCGATATGCGATGAGATTTTGCCTTTTTCCGTTCCGCGACCGGGGAGCGGCGCGATAACGGATACAGGTTACAGACATGATTGGTACAGAGATAAAACGGTTTACAACTATTTCCCGATAAACGCTTATGCGATCAATATTCGGCAGGGGGCGTCGCAGATGTGACGGAGACATCTACATGTCATCACTCATCACGCGGTGTTTTATACACGTCAGTATGACGCCATCAAACCACATACATTTATTTCTGACGTTATTGGGTGACGGACTCTTTAAAAAGATGTTGGTAATAAAAACCAATAAGATCAGTATGATTGGGATCGTTATGAGGATTTTCATTATCTGACGGCCCAGTGAGTAAGAATATTCCACTAAACTACACCGGAAATGTGATTCAGAACACATTAATTTAGCGTCCCGCCCGACAGCCGTATGCAAGAGCTGCCGGGCAGGCTGGTGCCATTCGGGCAGAACAGACACCATGAATGATTGTATTGGTGGCTTGGTTGATAAACCAGACGTTCGTGGTTTTCCGGTCATCTTTCAGAGTTGTCCTGATAAACGCCCTGGTGATTTGTTTATCGATTGAGTGACACGCTGAGTTGCTCTGTGCCATGACATGAATAGCATGGACAGCGCCACCATCGACTTTACCGGCAGGTCTGCCATAGGCAACCCGGTGCGCTCGTCTGGTCAATTCGTTGAGGATGAGCGCTTCGCTACCCGCCAGCCCCACGAAATTCTGCGTGTTATAAATCAGCGCAGGAGAAAATGATTGCGCTGATTCCGTATAAATAACCAGTATTGGTGTGGGCGAATCAGGAACGCATCGATAAACCTGCTCTTTAGTTATTAAACGGGATTAAGTGCATTTTTTCCTGCAGCAGCGGCATCAGCCATTCGATAAATAATCGCAGCGGGCGCGAAAGATGCCTTCTGTGTGAGTACAGAATATTAACCGGCAGCGGGCGCGGCAGAAAATCCGGCATCACCGTGTGCAATGTACCGGCGGTCAGCATGTCGTGTACGTCGTACTCGGGGATCTGGATCAGCCCCATGCCAGCCACGCAGGCCGCGATGTACGCTTCGGCATTATTTACCGTCAACAGCGAATCAACCTCGGTGCTGAGTATCTCACCATCGCGCTCCCACTCCCAACGTTCCCGGCGACCTGTTGTGGGAGAAGAATACCCAACCGCAATATGCCTGCTCAGTTCCTGCGGAGATAACGGCATACCGTAACGGGTGATATAGGCCGGTGACGCCACGTTGATTATGCTGAGATATCCAACCCTCCTGGCCACCATACCCGAATCATTTAGCACACCGACACGTACGGCGCAGTCCGTGCCCTCTTCGGCGAGATTGACGCTACGGTCTGTCACGCCTGGCTCTACCTGAATGGCCGGGTAGCGGGAAAAAAAATCGGGCAGCGCGGGAATAATGATACCTCTCCCGACCCGACCGGGAACATCAACTCGAATTTTCCCCGTAACCTGAGCACGGGTTCGCCTGAACAGGTTCTCTGCCTCCTCGACGTCCTGAACGACAACCTGACAGCGTGTATAAAATGTTTCCCCGTCAGAGGTCAGCGACACCTGACGAGTGGTCCGGTGAAACAGGCGGGCATCAAGCCGGGCTTCCAGTTCGCGGATGGCGGCAGAGACGGTCGATGCTGGTCGGTTCATGGTTACAGGCCATTTACCCGGTTTTTTGACGCAGCGATCGGTTCCGTTAATCGATGATTTTGGCAAAAATAGCGTATTTCTTGTTTTCGCCCGTTTGATTCAGTGGCCGGTGCGGTTCACCGTCATTATGAAGAGACATGCTCTCTCTTGGCTGCGAATGGCATGGGCCGTTTCCCGCGCGCCCCATGCCTCCAGGCATTGCGCTGAAACTTTCTGCTGCGAGATCCGATTCACTCCAGTCTTGATCTGCGGGCGGAACTCGCCCCCGTGGGCAGCGCAAACCCGGTTTGAGATTTCACCAGACTTACCCGAAAAAGTAACACGTTGGCTTGATAGTCGCTGACAACTTCCAGCGTTCTCGTCAGGGCGTATTTTGATAGTGCCATAAAGACTGCTCCTGACTCAGTTGGATGTGCAACTTTTAGGGGGCAGTCCTGTGGGCTAATGGCGATCAGCGCACAACCAGCACTGAGCATTCGGCGTGGCGTACCACGGCGGCGGCATTAGAACCGAGCAGATAGGTCGTAATATCCGGACGATGCGAAGAAATAATGACCAGGTCTGCCGGAAGTGATTTCGCCAGCGTGAGGATTTTATCTTTCGGCGAGCCCTCTGAAACGTGAAAGTGAACGCGATCTTCAGGGATATTAAACTTTGACACGATCTCTTTCAGCCGCGCTTCCGACTCGGCTCTCAGATCATCCATCGCCGGTAGCTCTGCGGTATAGGCCATTCCCAGCGAAGCGTAATAGGGAAGGGAGGGAATGACGGTCAGGAAATGGACCTCGGCATCATCGATTCTGGCTTCAGACTCAACGTGCTTGATAACGCGGTCAGTTAGTTCTGTATCGGAAACATCGATGGGCACAAGAATCATTCTGTTCATAAAACCTCCTGTTAATGTAACCACTAAAAGTGTAGGCCATCCAGGCAATTATTGTACATTGAGCATACTCACACTTTTGCCATCAGGCGCGGCGGCGCTCGGTATATTTACCTTTAATCACGCCATCGTAAAAACGACCCTTAGAAACAACCTGCAGAAAATCGCGGTAAATACGCGGTGGCACGCCGATATACTGTAGCGTTTTGTTATCGCGAAAACGGATTTCAAGCGTACCTGATGTGTCGTCATAAGCGATGGAGGTGATTCGGGATGATTTTACGGGATGATGGTGCATGGCAGGCGTCCTCTACGGCTACGTCAGTTCCTGGAAGCAATATATCATTCATCGGACGATTATTTTAAGGTAACAGATATATTGTTTTGTTTTGAATATGGTGCTTAAGGGCATGAAAAATAAGTCTCCTCCGGCATACACGGAGGAGACCCAGAACCTGATTCATCAGGGGGATTTCACTTGCTGCCTTAGCCCATCAAACACCTTGCGCTTTGAACGGGCCGGGCGCTTATTATGGACAGCGAAACACCAGCGTATTAACTTTCAGCCGCTGATTTTTCCGCCTTACCGGCCAGTTGGGTGAGGAAGTCATAGCGTTTTTGCAGATCCAGCGTCGCATCTTTCCACAGTTGCTCGGCCACTTCCGGCTGCTGGGCGTTCAGACGACGGAAACGCTGCTCATGCAGTAGCGTCTCAGCCAGCGCATCTGACGGCGGACGGGAATCCAGCGCCAGCGGGAGCTTACCTTCATCGGCACGACGTGGGTCGAAGCGGTACAGCGGCCAGAATCCGGTAGCGGTTAACTGACGCATCTGATCGTGGCTCAGGGCCAGGTCGTAACCATGCTCTTCGCAAGGACTGTAGGCGATAATCAGCGATGGTCCCGGATAAGCTTCCGCTTCCTGAATCGCTTTCACCGTCTGATTCAGCTGCGCGCCCAGCGAAATTTGTGCCACGTAAACGTGACCGTACATCATCATGCTGACGCCCAGATCTTTGCGCGCTTTGCGCTTGCCGTGTTCGCCAAACTTAGTCACCGCGCCCAGCGGCGTGGCTTTTGACGCCTGGCCGCCGGTGTTGGAGTAGCACTGGGTATCGAGCACCAGGATATTGACGTTTTCGTTGAGGCTCAGCACATGGTCGAGACCGCCAAAGCCAATATCATAGGCCCAGCCGTCGCCGCCAATCAGCCAGATGGATTTTTCCACCAGCGCGTCGGCGTCGGTTAACAGCTCCTTCGCACCTTCTTCATTTGCCAGTACCTTGCGCAACTCGGCCACCTGCTCGCGGCGCATTTCAGGCGTTGCTTCGGCATGCAATGCGTCATTCAGCTCAGCCGGAAGTTTATTAGCGAACTGCGACAGCAGACGCATGACGCGCTGACGGTGTTGATCGACGGTGAGACGGAAACCAAGGCCGAATTCGGCGTTATCCTCGAACAACGAGTTTGCCCATGCCGGGCCACGGCCATTGGCATCGGTGGCGTATGGCGTGGAGGGCAGGTTGCCGCCGTAAATCGATGAACAGCCTGTGGCGTTGGCAATCAGCATCCGGTCGCCATAAAGCTGAGTCAGCAGCTTGATATACGGCGTTTCGCCACAGCCGGAACAGGCCCCTGAATATTCAAAGAGCGGAGTGATCAGCTGCGAGGTGCGGATATCGATACGTTCCAGCTTGCTGCGATCCATTTCCGGCAGATGGAGGAAGTAGTCATAATTCACTTTCTCTTCTTCAACGTGTTCAAGGCGCGACATCATATTAATGGCCTTGATTTCCGGGTTTTGCCTGTCTTTCGCCGGGCAAACTTCAACGCACAGGTTACAGCCGGTGCAATCTTCCGGCGCGACCTGCAAAACGTATTTTTGCCCGCGCATATCGCGGGATTTGACATCCAGTGAGTGCAGGCTGGTCGGCGCATGTTCCATTGCCTCCGGCGAGACCACTTTCGCGCGAATTGCCGAATGCGGGCAGGCGGCGACGCAGTGGTTGCACTGGGTGCAAAGTTCTTCCTTCCAGATCGGGATCGCTTCGGCGATATTGCGTTTTTCCCAACGCGTGGTCCCCATCGGCCAGGTGCCGTCCGGCGGCAGCGCGGAAACCGGCAGCGTATCGCCAAGCCCCGCCAGCATTGCCGCGGTCACGGTTTTGACGAAATCCGGCGCCGCGTCGGACACCACCGGCGGACGGTCTGGGCTGCTGGCATTGATCGGCTGGAGCGGCACTTCCGCCAGAGACTCGCGGGCCAGCGCCAGCGCCTGCCAGTTACGCTCCACCAGTTCCTGACCTTTATTGCTGTAACTTTTGGCAATCGCCCCCTGCAGCGCCGCGAGGGCGCTATCACCCGGCAAAATTTGCGTCAGATGGAAGAATGCCATTTGCATGACGGTGTTGATGCGCGCGCCAAGACTGCAGTCGCGGGCGATCTTCGCCGCATTGACGATATAGAACCGCGCTTTTTTCTGGTTCAGTATCGCCTGCACGTCCCGCGGCAGACGCGACCAGACTTCATCGGTGCCGTAAGGCGTGTTGAGCAGGAAAATACCGCCTGGCTTCAGTCGTTCGACCATCTGATATTTGTCGATAAACTGCAACTGATGACAGCCGACGAAATCAGCCTGGGAAATCAGATAAGAAGAGCGAATGGGTTTTTCGCTGACGCGCAGGTGTGAAACCGTCAGCCCGCCGGCCTTTTTTGAATCATAGACGAAATAGCCCTGTGAGAACCACGGTGTCGAGTTGCCGATAATCTTGATATTGTTTTTGGTCGCCGAGACGCTACCGTCGCTGCCAAGACCGTAGAACAGGGCTTCCAGCTTCGCTTCTGATGGCAGGGTATTTTCCAGCAACGGCAGGGAAAGGTTGGTAACGTCGTCGTAGATACCGACGGTAAAGCGCGGTTTGGGTTTAGCGGCGCTCAGTTCGTTGAAAATCGCCAGCACGCACGCCGGACCGAACTCTTTTGAAGAGAGACCGTAGCGGCCACCAATAGTGCGCGGCAGGGTTTCGCGTTCGCCGCGGTTGAAGGCTTCCGCCAGCGCGGTCATCACGTCGAGATAGAGCGGTTCGGCCTGAGCGCCAGGTTCCTTGGTACGGTCCAGCACCGCCACCGCGCGGGCGGTTTCCGGCAGGGCCTGCAGCAGATGGGCCGCGGAGAAGGGGCGATAGAGGCGAACTTTCAGCACGCCGACTTTTTCCCCGCGGTGCAGCAGTTCATCCACCACTTCCTCGCAGGTGCCGATCGCGGAGCCCATAATCACGATAACGCGTTCCGCCTGCGGATGACCGTAAAACTCAAAGGGTTTGTACTGGCGTCCGGTGGCGGCGGCAAAATCGTCCATTGCGGTTTCGACACACTCATAGACCGCGTTGTACCACGGATTCGTCGCTTCGCGGGACTGGAAATAGGTATCCGGGTTGGCCGAGGTGCCGCGGATCACCGGATGTTCCGGGTTCAGGGCGCGCTGGCGATGTTCATCGATCTTATCCTGCGGCAGCAGGCTACGAATGGTATCGTCTGCCAGCGGAGCGATTTTGTTGATTTCGTGCGAGGTGCGGAAGCCATCAAAGAAATGAATGAATGGCACCCGGCTTTGCAGCGTGGCGATATGCGAAATCAGCGCAAAATCCTGCGCTTCCTGCACGCTGCTGGCGCAGAGCATCGCGCAGCCGGTCTGACGTACGGCCATCACGTCGGAGTGATCGCCGAAGATAGAGAGCGCGTGGGTGGCTACGGTTCGGGCAGCGACGTGCAGCACAAACGGCATCAACTGGCCCGCCAGTTTGTACAGCGTCGGGATCATCAGCAATAACCCCTGGGATGACGTAAAGGAAGTCGACAGGGCGCCGGTTTGCAGCGCGCCGTGAACCGCGCCGATTGCTCCGGCTTCGGACTGCATTTCGACGACGCGGGGGACATCGCCCCAGACATTTTTCAGCCCATCGCCAGCCCAGGCGTCCGCCTGTTCCGCCATCGTCGAACTGGGCGTAATCGGGTAGATGGCGATAACTTCACTGGTGCGAAACGCAACTGACGCGACCGCGCCATTACCGTCGATAGTGATCATAAGAAGACACCCTTACATTGCGCAAAATAAAGAAGCGACCCGGCAAAACGCCGCAAGTCCTGTAATTATATAAGGGTTATTTTAGCAAACTGACCCGCTAACCATTTTCGCATTTGTGTCCTTCATCTGCGCTCCATCAATGATGAGATCAATTTTTGCCCGGTTAGTGGCGAAATCAGCTAACCAGAGGGTGTCAGATGCTTCAATCTATTCATCGGGAAACGGGATAAACGCGATCGGTCGTGGAAATATATCAGGGCGTCGTGACCCTTTCCCTTCGCCGCTGGCCGGGGGGCGCGAATAAGGCAAACCTAAACCTTCGCCACAGTTCGTCAGATCAATTCTGCGCAAAAAAATTGCCAGAAAATGTTAATGAGGCGCATAAATACCCGATTCGCCTCTCGACGCGGCGCGCTGAGCTGCCTATTATTCTTGGGTTTGTTCATTTTCAGATGTCTCTGAGGGGGGAAGATGCGAGCAGCGTTTTTAGTGGGATGTGCCGCGTTATTACTGTCGGCCTGTAGCAGCGAGCCTGTACAGCAGGCGACGGCGGCGCACGTGTCGCCAGGGATGCGTGCCGCGATGAGCAGCACTGGTCAGGCAAACTGCGCGATGATCGGGGGGGCAGTATCGGTGGCCCGCCAGCTTGATGGTTCGCTTATTGGCATGTGCGCATTGCCTAATGGCAAGCGTTGCAGCGAACAAGCGCTGGCAGGCGGCAACTGCGGAAGCTATTAATTCACCAGGTCGGCGAGTTTATACACCAGCGTCTGGTCAGCGGTCGCCAGCGTCAGCTGCGTTTCCGTCAGGTCGACCTGTGCGCCTTCGCGCAGCATTTTGCTCAGCGTCGCATCCAGCGTATTCAACTGCGGGTCCGTGCAGAGCATGCGGGTCATCGCCAGTTCTTCCACCTTCAGCTCGCCGTCAGAGACTTTACCCGTGCCGCTAAAGCGGTTGCACATATTGCCTGAAACGTACATTTTGCCTGTTATTGGCATCTTTTCGCCAAAGCTCAGCTCCAGAGGCTTATCGGCGGCTTTCAGCGGCTGACCGTTGATGCTGGTCAGCACAAAACGATGGTGCTGAAGCTGTTCTGCGTGGGTTGACACTTTATTGTTATAAACGCAGCCCGACAGTAACACTCCCGTCGCCAGCAGTGCAGCAAACTTGTTCATTTATTCTCCAGAAATATTTATAGCATCAATAAGATAAAGGGATTGTAACTGTACTGCAGACCATTTCTGTGGGGAATATCTGAATGTGCCCCCTGTGAAGCGGGAGCACAAAAAGAAAAGGAAAATTAAACCAGCGCGTTAGGGCAGGTTTCACCGGCCTCCACCTGGCGCAGGTTATCAAGCGTTGTTTGTGAAATACTGATCAACGCCTCCGCAGTCAGGAACGCCTGGTGGCCGGTAAACAGCACGTTGTGGCAGGCGGAGAGGCGGCGGAACACATCGTCCTGAATCACGTCGTTGGACTTATCTTCAAAGAACAGATCGCGTTCGTTCTCATACACATCCATTCCCAGTGCGCCAATTTTCTGGTGCTTCAGGGCATCAATCGCCGCCTGCGAATCGATCAGCGCGCCACGGCTGGTGTTGATGATCATCACCCCGTCTTTCATTCGCTCGAAGGCGGCTTTATTCAGCAGATGATAGTTTTCATCGGTCAGCGGGCAGTGCAGGGAGATAACATCGGACGCTTTGTAGAGCGTGTCAAGATCGACGTACTCGACCCCCAAATCCAGCGCCGCGGCGCTTGGGTACGGGTCAAAAGCCAGCAGCCGCATGCCAAAACCTTTAAGAATACGCAGCGTGGCAACGCCGATTTTACCGGTACCGATAACCCCCGCGGTTTTACCGTGCATGGTGAAACCGGTTAACCCTTCAAGGGAGAAGTTGGCGTCGCGGGTACGCTGGTAGGCGCGGTGGATGCGGCGATTCAGCGACATCATCATGCCGATGGCGTGTTCCGCGACCGCTTCCGGTGAATAGGCCGGTACACGTACCACGCGGAAGCCGAGTTCTTTAGCGGCATCAAGATCGACGTTGTTGAAGCCAGCGCAACGCAGCGCAATGAACTTCACGCCGTGCGCCTTCAGTTCTTCAAGTACCGGGCGGCTACCGTCATCGTTAACGAAGATGCACACGGCTTCGCAGCCGTTGGCGGTCTTAGCGGTCTTTTCGGTTAGCAGAAAGTCAAAAAAATCGAGTTCAAAGCCGTATGCTTCATTAACCTGCTGCAGGTATTTCTTATCGTATTGCTTCGTACTGTATACCGCAATTTTCATAATATTTTTCTCCAGTGATAATACCGTCACGGTAGCATAATTAAAATATACGTACAAATATTAAAAATAAGTTTAATCATCCGCTTATAGTGATAATTCTAGAGCATAACGAGGGGTTAAGAAATCGCGTTAAAAGACAAGATGTTCAGTAAAAGCCGAGGCTCAATGCTCCCGGCGCCAGCAGGATTAGCGGCCAGAGCAATCCGGAACTGACGTTAGCGATCTGAAAGTGTCGCAGTGGCGTTCCGCTGGCGCCGGTCACCACCGGGACAGTTGCCCGCAGCGGGGAGAGAAAACGGCTAAAAAAAACCGCCCAGGCACCGTGGCGACATAGAAAGAACTGCGCGCGCGCGAGACGTCCGGCGCTGAGCCAGCGGATACGATACACATGGTGCCGATAGCGGCGCCCCAGCAACCATGAGAGCCAGAATCCACCGATTGCGCCGAGGCTGGCGCTAAGCCACATTAATACGAAATGCCCTACGCTGGCGGAGGCCAGCGTGCCGAGCAACAGCAGACCGGAGGTGCCAGGAATCAGCAGCGAAATGGCGGCACAGGATTTACTCAAGGTCAGCAGGAAAACCATCAGTAAGACCAGTGAATAATGATCCTGAGCGTACGCCATCAGTGAAATAATCAACGCCACAGCACAATCCGTTTATGACCGCAGGATTAACGAGTGTCGCAGGAGAACACTAAACCCCGGCTCAATAAGCTGCTGGAGAATCATATGGGGGAGACTACGCTTAAATGGGATGGAAACTTTAACTCACAGGTCGAACGTGCCACAATGACGGCCTCTCGGCTTTTACTTATTTCTAATCAGGATATTAGCTGCCCATGAAGGGTAAATATAAAGCCGCCATCGCGCTGTTACTCGCACTTGTATTGCTGCCACTGGCTTTGCTGTTGACGCTCACCCATTGGGTGCCCACCCTGGCGGGCATCTGGTTGCCCGCGGGAACCCGGATCGCTTTTGACGAAAGCCCGCGCCTGACGCGCTCCTCGCTGCGTATTCCTGATTTGCGTTATCTGGTTGGCGACTGCGAAATTGCTCACGTTGCTAATGCCGAACTTTCCCGTCCCAGCCGCTGGCGTTTACATATCGCTGAACTGGATATTAATAGCGCTTGTCTGAATAAACTGCCGGAAAGCGAAGTGACGTCCGACGCGCCGAAAACCCTCGCCGAATGGCAATCGATGCTGCCCTACAGCTGGCTGACGATTGAAAATTTGCGCTTGTCGCCGTGGGAGAAATGGCAGGGGCGGCTGGTGATGTCGCTCACACCACATCAACAGGATATCGGTTATAGCGGAAAAGCGCTTTCTCTCCAGGCGCGACTGCGCGGTCAGACACTCACCGTCAGCGATTTCTCCGCGCGGCTGGTGGACGATCAGGCGCCGGTAAAGCTGGTGGGTGAGTTCCATATGCCGCTGATACCGAACGGTTTTCCGGTCGATGGCCAGTTATTCAGTACGTTCGCGTTTCCGCAAAACCCTGGTCTGGTGGATGCCGAACTGATGTGGCAGGCGAATCGTGGGCAGTTGCTGGTGACGCGGCGCGGTGAGGTGGAGCCCATGCTCGACCTGCCGTGGGAAATTACCCCGGATCGTATCGCTATCAGCGATGGGCGCTGGCATACCGACTATGCGGGTAACACTCTGAGCGGGCGTGTCGCGTTTTCTGTTGGCAACTGGCAGCAGGGAACCGAGCAGATGCAGGTGAGCGGGCGGCTTAACGTGCTCACGCAGGGGAAAGCGGGTAAAGGCAATGTGGTGCTCAATATTGGCCCCGGTAAACTCAGTATGGACGGTAGCGACATGCCGCTACAGATAACCGGGGACGCTAAATTCGGCGATCTGATTTTTTATGCCAGGCTGCCCGCGCATCTGAGCGGCCCGCTGACGGCGCCAGAGCTTGCTTTCCACCCTGGCGCGCTGCTGCGCTCACGGGGAAGCGTCATTGATTCGCTCAATATTGATGAAATCCGCTGGCCGCTGGCGGGCGTCAACGTTACCCGCGAGGGCGTGGATGGCCGTTTGCAGGCCATCCTGCGCGCCCATGAACAGAAAATGGGCGGCTTTACGCTGCATCTTGACGGTCAGGCGGACAATTTTATGCTCGATCGTGGCCGCTGGCAGTGGCGTTACTGGGGGGAAGGGTATTTTACGCCAATGCAGGCGCGCTGGGATGTCAAAGGGGCAGGTCAATGGGCCGACAGCGCTATCGTACTCAATAGTCTGTCGACCGGCTTTGATAAGCTACAATATGGCACCATGCTGGTGAGTTCCCCGCGTCTGACGCTGGATGAGCCGATTCAGTGGCTGCGTGATGCGCAGCATCCAAAACTGACTGGCGTGCTATCGCTGGATGCCGGAAAAACCACCTTCAGCGGCGGCAGCGAGCTACCGCCCTCGACGCTTAAATTTCAAATCAATGGTCGCGATCCCACCGGGTTTCAGTTTCGCGGTTCTCTGCAGGCGCAAAACATTGGTCCCGTGCGCGTCGCCGGACGCTGGGACGGCGAACGCCTGCGCGGCGAGGCGTGGTGGCCGAGACAGTCATTAACCGTCTTCCAGCCGCTGGTGCCGCCGGAGTGGAAAATGAACCTGCGGGAAGGCACCCTTTATGCTCAGGTGGCGTTTTCCGCCGCCGCCGATCAGGGGTTTGAAGCAGGTGGCCACGGGGTGCTCAAAGGCGGTAGCGCCTGGATGCCGGATAGCCAGATTAATGGCGTCGATTTTGTGCTGCCGTTCCGCTTTAGCGACGGTACCTGGCAACTTGGCACCCGCCGTCCGGTATCGTTGCGTATTGGCGATATCATCAACCAGTTTACCGCCCGCAATCTGACCGCGGACCTTCAGGGCGCCTATCCCTGGCGCGAGGACGCTCCCCTGCAATTAAGCAATGTCAGCGTTGATATTCTCGGCGGCAAGCTGACGATGCAGCAATTGCGGATGCCGCAGCACGATCCGGCGCTGCTGCGTCTGCAAAATATCTCCAGCAGCGAGTTAATCAGCGCGCTTAAAGTGAAGCAGCTCGCCATCTCCGGGCCGTTTAACGGTGCGCTGCCGCTGTGGCTGGATAATGATAAATGGATTATTAAAGATGGCTGGTTCCATAATCCCGGCCCGATGACCATCCGCCTGGATAAAGACACCGCCGATGCGCTGGTGGCTGACAATGTCTCCGCCGGGGCGGCGATTAACTGGCTGCGTTATATGGAAGTGGCCAACTCGTGGACGCGCATTAATCTTGATAATCTCGGTATGTTGACGCTGAAGGCGACGATTAGCGGCACCAGCCGGGCAGAGGGCAAAAGCAATACGGTGCGCTTAAACTATTCCCATGAAGAGAATATGTTTGACCTGTGGCGCAGCCTGCGTTTTGGCGACAATCTGCAGGCGTGGCTTGAACAGAACGCCAGGCTGCCCGTACCGCGCTGTCAGGACAGTCACACCTGTAAGGAACACCAGTAATGATCAAACTACTCACCGCTTTTCTGGCAATCATGCTGCTGGCGGGCTGTACGCCGCGCATTGAAATCGCGGCATCAAAGGAGCCAATCACCATTAACATGAATGTTAAAATTGAGCATGAAATTCATATTAAGGTGGATAAGGACGTTGAGAATTTGCTCAAATCGCGGAGCGATCTATTCTGAGGCGATGATGAGAACAGGACTGATAATCGCAATACTGGCGTGTGCGCTGTTCAGCACTCAGGCGCTGGCGCTGACCCTGAGCGAAGCGCGGCAACAGGGGCGGGTGGGTGAAACATTCGACGGCTATCTTGCGCCGCTGCGTCAGGATCAAGAAACCCTGGCGCTGGTTAAGCAGATCAACGCCGCCCGCCGCGACAGCTATCAGCAACTGGCGGATGACAACAGTCTGTCGGTGGATCAGGTAGCGAAAATGGCCGGGCAGAAGCTGGTCGCCAGGGCGCAGCCAGGGGAATATGTGCAGGGCATCAACGGCAAATGGCTGCGGAAAGAGTGATCTTGTGGTGAAAGTCTGAGGTTCTTTGCTCATTGGCTGATGTGTTTCAGTCAAATCATGTCGCCTCTCTTGGTTCTTCATCATTTTGGGTACTCAGGTAAACGACGAACCCGCATAAAAACCGCAGTTACTGGCTTAACTGCGGGTATTGCCTGATGCTAATCCAGCAATGACGGATCGGCGTCGATCATTATCTGCTTCATCTCCTCGAAGTGCTGGCGGGAGAAATCCGCAATGCCTTCCCAGTCACGGGCGGTCTTCTCCGCCACCGCGTCAGACAATATCTTCAGCGGCTGTCCCGTTGACCATGCGGTCACCAGAATCTGACAGGCGCGCTCCAGCGTCCAGATATCGTCGAAAGCTTCGCCAATAGATGAAGCGGTGACCAGCACGCCGTGATTGCCCATCAGCAGGCGGCGCTTATCGGCCAGCAGCGCGGCCAGTCGCGCCCCTTCCGCCGTGGTATCGGCCATGCCGCCATATAAGGTATCGACGGCGATACGGTTGAAATAGCGCGCCGTATTCTGATCGATCGGCGGGATATGCGGCGTCGCCAGGCATGCGATGCTGGTGGTATAAACCGGATGCAGATGCAACACTACCCGTACTTCCGGCAGCCGCTGATGGATTTGCCCGTGAATCGCCCACGCGGTGGCGTCGACATCCGCACGTTGGGCGCAGGTTTCATCATCGGCATCCAGCAGCAGCAGATCGCTGGCGCGGATGCGTGAAAAATGCTTCCACTTTGGGTTCAGCAGGAACTTTTTACCGTCCGCCGACACCGCCGCGCTAAAGTGGTTGGCTACCGCCTCGTGCATCCCGAGGTGAGCGATAATGCGAAAGGTCGCCGCCAGGTCGATACGCATCTGTTCTTCATGAGACCAGGCCATATGATTACTCCGCTGTTGGCATCAGAGTTTTCAGATCCTCTGCCGTCGGCGCCTGGAAGTTATATTTCTTCAGCAGCGCGGCGTATTCCGGCGTAGCGCTGAATTTTTTCAGCCCTTCCTCCAGCGCCGTTTTCACTTCACTATTGCCTTTTTTCACGCCAAAGCCATTAAGCACCGGATAAATCAGCGTCTTAGAGGAGATAACCACCCGATCGCCGAGTTTATCAATGACGCCGCGCGCCACCGCCGCATCGGTAATTTGCGCTTCCACCGCTCGCGACAGCAGCGCCTGGGTCGTTTGCGGATCGGTGGTATATTCGCTGAGCGCAATCGGCTTCAGGCCCTTTTTCACGCAATAATCCGCCGACAGCTTTTGTAACTGCGCCAGCCATGAGGTGGCGCCCATTGAACCAATTTTGTGGCCGCAAAATTCTTCCGGCGTTTTCGGCTGATAGGCGCTGCCTTTCAGGGCGAGGATCGCTTCGCCGCTCTTCAGATAGGGCACCATGTCGATAACTTTCAGACGCGCGGCGGTGATATACATCGACGAGTTGGTGATATCGAAACGTCCGCCTTGTAATCCCGGAATTAAATTCGGAAAACGGGTATCAATATTCACCGCCTCGCGACCCATGGTTTTCGCCAGCCCGGCCAGAAATTCGATATCGAACCCGGCAGGCTTGTTATTTTCCATATATTCATACGGGAAAAAGGTCATATCTGAACCGGCGGTGATTTTCCCCGGCTGCTGGAAGGCCAGCGCGCTAAAAGACGTCAGGGCGCCGGCGGCGCACAGGAACAGGGCGGCAGGACGCAAAGCATTAAAACGTTTCATACAACCTCCAAAGAGTGGGCAAATTACATGCTGGCGCGATCGATACCGGCCTGCTGGACGAAAAAGGATGCGCCGCGTGGTTTTTGCGGCAGGCGTAAATGATTAACGGTACTGCGCACCAGGCCGCTCTCTGTACCCGCAACCAACAGTCCGGTATGAATTCTGGGCAACGGATTTTCGCCATACGGCAGAGCATCTTCTGCCGCATAAACGCTGATAAACAGCGTACGCGGCAGGTCGGTTGCATTGGGACTGGAGGCGTGGAGCAGGCGGGTGTGCATAAAACACACCGAGCCCGATGGACCAAAACAGGCCTGAGGCTGCTGACAGTGGGCCGCTTCAACCGTCTCGTCCACGGAACCGGTAAAACGATCATTTTGCCAGTGGGACCACAGCGGCCCGTGATGACTACCGGGCACCACATTGAGCGGACCGTTTTCCGGCGTCACGTCGCTGACCATCAGCAGGGCGGTGATGATGTCGTCGTTGCTGTGCGGGGTAAACAGGAAATCCTGATGCCATTTCACCTGCGTGGCGGTGTGCGGCAGCTTGGAGTTAATCTTGCTGTGGTGGAACCGGGTGCCGCTGCCGCCGATAAGCTGACCGGCAATCGCCGCCATTTTTGATTCCAGAGCGGCGTGGCGGTAGGCGGCAGAAATCTCTGTGGGCGAACTGACCCGACGCAGAGAGGGATGATCTGCCGCATGGTCGCTTTCAATATCGAAACGCGGGCGACCGTCCAGGGTCTCGCCCCAGGCTTCGCTATGTTGCCGACTCTCTTCGACCCAGGCGTCGAAATCGGCCTGTAACAGCGCGATGTCTTCCGCGGAAAACACATCTTCGACAACCAGAAAACCTTGCTGATGAAACTGTTCGATTTGCCACTGGGCGATCATTATTTTCTCCTTTCGGTAACAGAGGCGTTAAGCCAAAGAGACATCTTTCAGGAAAGCATCCACGCGCGGATGCTGACCGTCGCGCAATGCCTGGGGCGTGTCGTCGCAGACCACGCGTCCTTTTTCCATAAATACAATCCGGTCGGAAACTTTGAAGGCGAAATTCATCTCATGGGTGACGATAACCATGGTGATGCCTTCATGGGCGAGCGATTCGATAACCTGCAGAACCTCGTTAACTTTTTCCGGGTCCAGCGCCGAAGTGGGTTCATCAAACAGCATAATTTGCGGACGCATCATTAAGGCGCGGGCAATTGCTACCCGCTGCTGCTGGCCGCCGGAAAGCTGATGCGGATACTTCCACGCATGCTCCAGCATACCGACTTTATGCAGCAGCTCGCAGGCGTGCTGTTTGAGCTCCGCTTCGCTGGCCAGATGGTGATAGCGAGGCGCCAGCAACAGGTTGCCGAACACCGTCAGATGCGGGAACAGGTTGAAGCTCTGGAATACCATACCGATGTTCTGGCGATGTTCGGCGTTCTCCATAAAGCGCGGTTTCTGCTGCCCGTGGCGATCCAGATGAATAAACGGTTGACCGTTAATGTTGATCTCACCGTTATCTATCTGCTCAAGGCCATTCAGCAGGCGAATTAACGTTGTTTTTCCGGAACCGGAAGGGCCGATAACGGAGACCACTTCGCCCGCCTGAATTTGCAGACTGACCGCGCCCAGCACTTCGACATTGTTATAGGCTTTGTGCAGCCTGGAGGCCTGTAGCGCCGGTGCCTGTGGGACGCTAACGCTGCGCGCCATTGCCGGACGTCGGGCCGTCGCCAGTTGCAGCATTTCCGCATCCACCGGGCGCGTGGTTTTACGCTGGGTAACATCAAGCCAGCTTTCCAGGCGCTTAAGCAGGAAATCGAAGACGGTAACGATCAGGATGTAGTAAAACGCCACCGCCGCCATGGTCTCCATCACCAGGAAGTTCTGCGAATAGAGACGCTGGCCGACCATTAAGATCTCCGTCAGGGAGATAACCGATACCAGCGAACTGAGCTTGACGATGGCGATATACTCATTAGCCAGAGCAGGCAGCGCGACGCGCAGCGCCTGCGGGATCACCACTCGCCACTGGATGCCGGCATAGCGCAGTCCGAGCGCCCGGGCGGCTTCGCTCTGTCCCTTTGGAATTGACAGCAGTCCGCCGCGATGAATTTCCGCAATATAGGCGGCTTCGCTCAGCACCATCGCCAGCAGCCCGGCCCAGAACGGGTCGTTCAGCACCGGGGCGAATGACGGCAACGCCTGCGGCATGTTGTAGACAAAAATCAACAGCACCAGTAGCGGCATGCTGCGGAACAGCCAGATATAGAGGCGGGCAGGGGCATTAAGCAGCTTGCGCGGAGATTGTTTAGCCAGCGCCAGAATAAATCCCAGCACAATACTGAAAGCCCAGGTCAGCAAACTTAATTTGATGACGGTCCAGGTGGCCTGCCAAAAGTCGACATCGCTGAGCAGGCTAAACATATAGTTCCAGTTAAACGTCATGGGCTATTTCACTCGCCATAATTAACGGAAATTACGACGCTCCCGCTACGCGAATAATGTGCTAAAAGGGGGCAGCGCCGAAGGTCATCTTGCAATAACACTATGCTGGCAGTTTTCTCCTGTAGGCAATTAGTAAATTTTTGGCCTTTAAGTTTAAAAAAACTATACAGCGATATTAACTGTAGGGAATTTAACGCAATTAATACGAAACACCACTAAAACAACTTAAAAACAATTGCTGTTATTTTTAAACATAATTAACGATGGAATGGTGATTTGCGCAATATTGGGGCGTGGCGTGAACAAATAAGGTGCATCGTGGCTTGTGGTGGTGCAAGTGGGCACATTTCATCTGAGGAACAACGGGCGAATAAATAGCGTTAGTGACTGTTCATGCATTTTTTAACGCGAAAATTGCATGGCACGATGCTTGCAGGTTGCTTATCGAAAAACTAAGCCCTTTGGGGCTAAGGCCATATTTTATCAATGGTGAGGCTATGAACCGATTTACGCTCAAACAGCTTAAATATTTCGTTACCGTGGTGGAAACGGAGAGTATCGCCGAGGCTTCTCGTCAGCTGCATATTGCCCAGCCGTCGATCTCAATTGCGATCAAAAACCTTGAAAGCACCTTCGATCAACAGCTATTTATCCGCCACCATGCGCAGGGGGTCTCGCTGACCTCAAGCGGCCGGCGCTTCTACGATAAAGCGAAAGAACTGCTGCGGTTGTCCTATGAGTTTGAACAGAATTCGCGAGCGGATAAGGATCTGGTCTCCGGGACGATTGCCGTCGGCTGTTTCGAATCCGTCGCACCGCTGTATATGCCGAAACTGGTGGCGGGGTTTAAAAAAATGTATCCCGGAATCAACCTGCAACTGTACGATGGCGAACAGCATGAGCTGATGCACGGTTTGCATCGGGGCCGGTTCGATCTGGCGCTGGTTTATGATCTGGAATTAGGCCACTCTATTCACAAAGAACTGCTTAATGCCCCGCATAAGCCCTATGCTTTGTTACCCGCGTCTCATCCGCTGGCGCAGAAAAAAAGCGTCACGTTACAGGAATTAAGCCGGGAACCGATGATTTTGCTCGATGCGGTACCCAGTAAAAACTATTTTGTCTCCATATTTAAAGAGAAAGGTTATCACCCGGAAGTCGCCTATAGTTCACCGTCAATTGAAATGGTGCGTTGCATGGTCGGTCAGGGATTGGGCTTTTCGGTACTGGTCACCCGTCCGCTGTGTGATATGACCTATGATGGCGAAAGACTGGTGCAAGTGGATATTGCGGATGATATGCCCGCGTCAACATTAATTATGGCGCATCTTGCGAATAATGAACCCACGCGCCCGACGCAGCTATTTATGGATTATTGTCGCAGCATTGAATTAACGCCGCATCAGTCCTGATAATTGAGTGTATCTGAGTCTGACGTTATTTTTTGTTGTCTTATTTAGCCTCATAAATTTCTATTCAGACGATCGTTTTATAATATTTTACCATTTCATCACACTTACTTAACCTGAGTTCTGTCAATTCCGACGCCTTAGTCGGACAACCGTGCTTGAAGGACACACACATGACAGAGCAGATTACAGAAATCGATACCCTGGTGGTGGGGGCGGGACAGGCAGGCGTCGCCATGAGCGAGCATCTGACGCATCACGGTATTCCCCATTTGGTGCTGGAAAAAAAACGCATCGCTGAGGCCTGGCGCAGCGGCCGCTGGGATTCGCTGGTCGCCAATGGCCCGGCCTGGCACGATCGATTTCCTGGCATGACGTTTCCCGGCTGTGACGCCGACAGCTTTGTCGCCAAAGAGCAGATCGCCGACTATTTTGTTGCTTACGCCAACACGTTTAACGCCCCGATCCAGACCGGCGTCGAAGTCTTTAGCGCAGAACGCTTAAATGGACGTCCGGGCTTTCGTGTGGAAACCTCGCAGGGAACAATCGAAGCGCAGCGTATTGTCGCCGCCACCGGACCGTTCCAGCGCCCGGTGATCCCGGCTATCGCGCCGCAGGATAGCGCGGTACATCAAATTCATTCCGCACACTATTTCAACCCGCAGCAGATCCCGGAAGGCGGTGTGCTGGTGGTCGGCGCGGGCTCTTCCGGGGTACAAATCGCCGATGAACTCCGGCGGGCGGGGCGTGAGGTATGGCTCTCCGTCGGCGCGCATGACCGGCCGCCGCGCCGCTACCGTCAGCGCGATTTTTGTTGGTGGTTGGGGGTATTAGGGCTGTGGGATGCGGCGGCGAATCAGCCCGGCAAGGAGCATGTGACGATTGCGGTCAGCGGCGCACATGGCGGCAATACCGTTGACTTTCGCCAACTGGCGCACCAGGGAATTACGCTGGTCGGGCAAACTCAGGCCTTCAAGGAGGGCAAAGCCCTGTTCCGTGACGATCTGGCGGACAACATTCGCCAGGGCGACGCCTCCTATCTGGCGCTACTCGATGCGGCGGATGATTATATCGCCCGCAACGGTCTGTCGTTACCGGAAGAGCCGGAAGCGCGCTTCTTCCTGCCCGATCCCGATAGCCTCACCCGGCCGTTATCCGAACTCGACCTGGCAAAAGCGGGTGTGAGCTGCATCATCTGGGCAACCGGTTACACCACCGATTATCGCTGGCTGAAAGTGAACGCCTTCAATGAACAACAGCGTCCGCAGCATCATCGCGGCGTCTCCAGCGAACCCGGTGTTTATTTCCTCGGGCTGCCGTGGCTTTCCCGTCGCGGTTCAACCTTTATCTGGGGCGTCTGGCACGATGCGAAATATATTGCCGACCAAATTGCCATTCAGCGCCAGTATCAACATTACCAACCTTGGTCTAACGCCTGATTTGAGGACGCAAAATATGCCAACACATACCCGTATCCGGATGTTCAACACCAAAGAAACTTACCCGAATCAGACGCTCAACAACGATCTGTGCCAGGCAGTACGCGCAGGAAATACCGTTTACCTGCGCGGCCAGGTGGGCACCGATTTTGCCGGCAATCTGGTCGGGCTCGGCGACCCTCGCGCCCAGGCGGAACAGGCGATGAAAAACGTCAAGCAGTTGCTGGAAGAAGCCGGAAGCGACTTGACGCATATCGTCAAAACCACCACCTACCTGATTGACCCGCGCTATCGCGAACCGGTGTATCAGGAAGTGGGTAAATGGCTAAAAGGGGTGTTTCCGATATCGACCGGCGTGGTGGTATCGGCCCTCGCCCAGCCGCAGTGGCTGATGGAAATTGATGTCACGGCGGTGATCCCCGATGACTGGAATGAGAAGGGGGCGTAATGACTATTTCTATCTCTGCGCTGTGCCCGGAGTCAGGTCAACTGGGTATCGCGATTAGCTCATCCAGCATTGCCGTCGGCGCCCGCTGCCCGTGGCTGCTGGCGGGCATAGGCGCGGTGTCCAGCCAGAACATTACGCTGCCCGCGCTTGGCCCGCAGATCCTCGCCGGGCTGGAAGCGGGGCGCTCTTCTGAACAGGCGCTGAAGCAAGCGTTAGGCGACGATCGGTTCAGCGACTATCGCCAGGTTACGGTGATCGACGCCAGCGGCGAAAGCGCCGTTTTCAGCGGCGAGCATACGCTGGGAACATGGCAGGTCGCGCAGGGCGAGAACTGCGTGGCGGCGGGCAATATGCTGGCGAATCCGCAGGTCGTTCGTGCCATGACGACAGCATTTGAAAGCGCAACGGGCGAACTGGCCAGCCGGTTGATTGCCGCTTTGCAGGCGGGAATTGATGCGGGGGGCGAAGCCGGGCCGGAACACTCCGCAGCGCTGAAGATTGTGGAAGATTACGCCTGGCCGGTTGTGGATTTACGCGTGGACTGGGCTGAAGAGAATCCGGTGGCGGAACTGGCGGCGCTGTGGGTGGCGTATGAACCGCAAATGGAAGCTTATATTACCCGCGCTCTGGACCCACGCGAAGCGCCATCTTATGGCGTACCGGGCGATGAGTAGTCGCCTGCGTGAGATCCTCGGACGCTTGCTGGCGTTTGATACCACCAGCCGCGAATCGAATCTGGCGCTGATCGCCTTTATCGCCGATTTTTTGCGCGAACGTGGCGTGACGTCGCAGCTGTTTTACGATGACGAAGGGCGCAAGGCGAACCTGTATGCCCGCGTTGGCCCGTCGGGTTCTGGCGGTGTGATGCTTTCCGGTCATACCGATGTGGTGCCGGTGGATGGCCAGGCGTGGACGGTGCCGCCGTTTGCGCTTACCGAGCGTGACGGGCGTTACTACGGACGGGGTAGCGCCGACATGAAAGGGTTTATCGCCTGCGTGCTGACGTCGCTGGACGCCTTTCTCGCCGCGCCGCTGCGGATGCCGCTGCACCTGGCGTTTTCCTATGACGAAGAAGTTGGCTGTCTGGGCGTGCGCAGTCTGGTGGATTTTTTACGCGCATCGGCGGAAAAACCGGCGCTGTGTATTATTGGCGAACCGACCGAAATGCGCCCGGTCTATGGTCATAAAGGCAAGCTCGCCATGCGCTGCTGCGTGGAAGGCCATGCCTGTCATTCGGCTTACGCCCCGGAAGGGGTCAACGCGATTAGCTATGCGGCGAAGCTGATTAGCCGGCTGGATACGCTGGGCGAAAGCCTCGCCCGGCAGCAGGACAGCCGTTTTTCTCCGCCATCAGGCACGCTGCAGGTGGGAACTATCCACGGCGGCGCGGCGCTGAATATCGTTCCGCAGTCCTGCTGGTTCGACTTTGAAATTCGTTATTTACCCGGTACGCATCCGCAGAGGGTGACCGACGCGTTGCACGCTTATGCCAGCGAACAGCTACTTCCCGCGATGCGTAAGGTGGCCCTGAACAGCGATATTCGTTTCCAGCCGCTGAGCCACTATCCGGGACTGCTGAGCGATCCGCAGTCAGACTTTGCCCGCTGGCTGGCGCAATGGTGCGGTAACGACGCTTTCACGACGGTGGCCTACGGTACCGAAGGCGGCCTGTTTGATGAGGCGGGCGTCGCGACGCTCATTTGCGGGCCGGGCAGTATGGAACAGGGCCACAAGGCGGACGAGTATCTCAGTATCGCACAGGCTGAAAGTTGCATGGCTATGCTGAAAAACCTGTGCGCGTGGATGCGTGCCGACCCTCACGATTCTCTCACCTGATTTATCAACACAGGATGGCGACTATGCAAAACCAGCACTCTGCGTGTATTGATCAACAGACTATCGACCTCTGGCAATCGGATGGCGTGGTGTTACTGAAAGGCGTATTTACGCCGTGGGTCGAGAGCCTGTCGAACGGCGTCGCCGAACTGATGGCGAACCCCAGCGAATATGGTCATGCGCGAACGGTAATCCCGAAGGACGGTTCGGCGCCGTTTTTTCAGGACTATTGCAACTGGGCGCGGATCCCTGAGTTTACTGATTTTGTGTTTCACTCTCCGGCGGCGGAAATCGCCGCGGCGCTGATGCGTTCCCGGACGGCGAGGTTTTTCCACGAACACACGCTGGTTAAACAACCCGGCGGCAGCACGGTGACGCCATGGCACCACGATCAGCCCTATTACTGCGTGGAGGGGCGGCAGAACGTGAGCTTCTGGATCCCGCTCGATCCGGTGGCGGAGGAGATTTCGCTGCGCTGCATTCGCGGTTCGCATCTGTGGGATGAGGCGTTCAGCCCGACGCGGTTTAACGGTTCAAAGCTCTATTCCCACACGCGCTTTAAAGAACTGCCGGATATCGATGCCCATCAGGAAGATTACGATATCGTCAGTTGGGCGCTGGAGCCAGGCGATGCGGTGGCGTTTCATTTCCGCACGCTGCACGGTGCAAACGGCAATTCAACCGCTCGTTCGCGACGGGTCTTTTCCGCGCGCTGGGTAGGGGACGACGCCACTTTTGCCGACCGCGGCGGGGTGACATCGCCGCCCTTTCCGGGGCTGACTTTACGCGACGGCGAGCCGCTGATCGCCGATGAATTTCCGCAGGTCTGGCCGCGGTAGTGGCGACAAGTCTGGCGGGTGGCGCGACATCTGCCCAGTAGGCCCGGTAAGGCGTTAGCCGTCACCGGGCAAAACAGACAATCCGGAATGCAAAAAATATTCTGGCGGTACTGTGCGCCCGCATTGAAGAGTGCTGGCATCTTACGAAGCAGAATGCAATGTATGAAACATTTATCAGCCTGTTCCGCCTGCTACTGCCGCTGCTTCGCGATGGCGACCCAACAGAACTTACGTCCGAACGCTGTTTTCAAATCCGGTTGCGGGAGGTTATGACAGAAAAATTGTCAGCCCGGCGTCGCTGTGGCATTCGTCGTTGAGCTCAGCGATGGCTTCAATACCGTTCGACGCTGCAACTGTTCATACTGTCAAATGCGGGGAACGGTTGCGGTCTCTGCGTCGGCTTCAGCGATTAGTGCCCGGCCAGTTCGTGAAAGAACGCAGGGTTGTCCTGAATAACCGCTAGCACTTTTGCCGCCAGACCTGTCGGATTGCGTCGCCTGGACTCCCAGCTTTTAATGGTATCCACGCTGGTTCCCAGCGCTTTCGCCATTTCAGCCTGGGAAATGTTAAGCTGCGCTCTGATCGCCTTTACATCAGCGACCTCATAGCGAGCGACCCGGGCAGGTGTTTTATTTCCGTTTTTGATATCGACGGCCTCTTCAAGAGACGCTTTAAGCTCGTCAAAATAACCCATTTTAAACCTCATTTTTTAGTCGCCTGGTCAACTTTTTGAGTTCGGCTTTTTCAACTGCGGTCAGGCTATCCTTGGTGCTTTTCGGGTAGGCCAGAACCAGATAGATAATCTCGCGGGTTGCCCGGAAATAAATCACCCGTATGCCGCCGCGTTTTCCCTGTAAACCTGTCGCCATTCTCATTTTTCGTAGCCCACCAGTATTCTGGATGATATCGCCAGTATCCGGGGCGCCGATGAGCGTTCTCTGTAGTGCCCGCAGCTCATCATCGGTGGCAAGCTGTTTTATCTGGCGGGTAAATAGTGACGTTTCGATAAATTCAATGGCATGGCACACGAGAACCCTCCTTACTAAGGTACCATGTACACCAGTATGTGTACATGGTACCTGTCCATGGTTTTTCAACAACGGTAAATTTTGCCATCCGTGACCGGCATGTGTGCGGGTTTGGGGAGTGCCGCTATGGTATAAGTTGCAATTTTATCGTGTGGGAGCGAGTGTTGATTTTACGAGGTGACACGTAAAGGCGTGATGAACTGGGGGAGGGAACTCCCACCGGGCGGTGGGAGTGAAAATCTTATGCTGCAACCACGCTATCGATAGCCGCTTTCGCATCAGACTGCGCTTTAGCCGCCACTTCCGGGCCGTAGGCGATGCCTTCCGCAAATACGAAGTTCACGTCGGTGATACCGATAAAGCCGAGGAAGGTGGACAGATACGGCGTGACCAGATCGGTTGGGGTATCTTTATGGATACCGCCGCGGCTGGTGACCACCACCGCGCGTTTGCCTTTCACCAGACCTTCCGGGCCGGCTTCAGTGTAGCGGAAGGTCACGCCAGCGCGCGCCACCAGGTCGAAATAGTTTTTCAACTGAGTCGGGATGTTGAAGTTGTACATCGGCGCAGCGATAACAATCACATCGTTCGCCTGCAGTTCAGCGATCAGTTCGTCAGAAAGCGCCAGCGCTTCCTGCTGACGCGGAGTCAGCGGCGCATCGCTCGGACGCAGAGCACCCACCAGTTCACCATCCAGTACCGGAATCGGGTTTGCAGCCAGGTCACGTACGGTGATAACGTCCTGTGCATGCTTTTCACGCCATTGTTCAACAAAATAGTCAGACAACTGACCAGACTGAGAGTACCCTGCCAGAATACTGGATTTCAGAACTAATACTTTGCTCATGGGTGTTTCCTTTTTAATGTGATAGACGGGCCGATGCCCTGGTGCTTGTTGACACTGTATTCACAATCATGCCACAGAGAAAGCGCAATAAATCGAACTCACTATTCAATATTTTTGAATAAGGCACAAAATGCGCGGATATGGTACGCTGGCGCACTATTTTAAAAGAGATTTTTTCCGGCGGCATACTGCCCGATAACGCTATGACCGAACAACAAAAATTCACCTTCTTACAGATCCAGAAGCAGCTTGATGGCCTGATGTTGCGCGATAAGTCACGCTTTGCTCGTCGCCTGCATGGGGTGAAGAAGGTTAAAAATCCTGAAGCCCAACAGGCGATTCTTCAGGAGATGGCGCAAGAAATTAACCATGCGGCAGGGAGAGTCCTGCTGCGCGAAGCCGCCCGGCCGGATATCACCTATCCGCAAAACCTGCCGGTTAGCCAGAAAAAACAAGAAATTCTCGAAGCCGTGCGCGACCACCAGGTGGTGATTGTGGCGGGGGAGACCGGCTCGGGTAAAACCACGCAGCTGCCGAAAATTTGTATGGAGCTGGGGCGCGGTATTAAAGGGCTGATCGGCCATACGCAGCCGCGTCGTCTGGCGGCGCGAACCGTTGCCAACCGTATTGCCGAAGAGTTGCAAACGGAACCGGGCGGCTGCATCGGTTATAAAGTCCGTTTCAGCGATCGCGTCAGCGACAACACGATGGTCAAGCTGATGACGGACGGTATCCTGCTGGCGGAAATCCAGCAGGACAGGCTGCTGATGCAGTACGACACCATCATCATTGATGAAGCGCATGAGCGCAGCCTGAATATCGACTTTCTGCTTGGCTACCTGAAAGAGCTGTTGCCGCGTCGCCCGGATCTGAAAATCATCATCACCTCCGCGACCATCGACCCGGAGCGCTTCTCGCGTCATTTTAACCATGCGCCGATCATTGAAGTTTCCGGCAGAACGTACCCGGTTGAAGTGCGCTATCGTCCGATTGTCGAAGAAGCGGACGATACTGAGCGCGATCAGCTTCAGGCGATTTTTGACGCGGTGGATGAACTGGGGCGTGAAAGTCCCGGCGATATCCTGATCTTTATGAGCGGCGAGCGTGAAATCCGCGATACCGCCGATGCGCTCAATAAACTGAACTTGCGCCATACGGAAGTGCTGCCGCTGTATGCGCGGTTGTCCAACAGCGAACAGAACCGCGTGTTCCAGGCCCATAGCGGGCGTCGTATCGTGCTGGCGACTAACGTGGCGGAAACCTCGCTGACCGTACCGGGCATTAAGTACGTTATCGATCCCGGCACTGCGCGCATCAGTCGCTACAGCTACCGTACCAAAGTGCAGCGGCTGCCGATTGAACCGGTTTCACAGGCTTCCGCTAACCAGCGTAAAGGCCGCTGTGGACGTGTGTCGGAAGGGATCTGCATCCGCCTGTATTCGGAAGATGACTTCCTGTCGCGCCCGGAATTTACCGACCCGGAGATTCTGCGTACCAACCTGGCTTCGGTTATTTTGCAAATGACGGCGCTGGGGCTGGGCGATATCGCCGCATTCCCGTTTGTTGAAGCGCCGGATAAACGCAACATTCAGGACGGCGTGCGTCTGCTGGAAGAGCTTGGGGCGATTACGACCGATGAGCAGCAAACGGCTTATAAACTGACGCCTTCAGGACGCCAGTTGTCGCAGCTGCCGGTAGACCCGCGTCTGGCGCGGATGGTGCTGGAAGCGCAGAAACACGGCTGCGTGCGTGAGGCGATGATCATCACCTCCGCGCTGTCTATTCAGGACCCGCGTGAGCGCCCGATGGATAAACAGCAGGCATCCGATGAGAAACACCGTCGTTTCCATGATAAAGAGTCTGACTTCCTCGCCTTTGTGAATCTGTGGAATTACCTCGGCGAGCAGCAGAAAGCGCTGTCGTCGAACCAGTTCCGCCGCCTGTGCCGCACTGATTACCTGAACTATCTGCGCGTGCGCGAATGGCAGGATATCTACACCCAATTGCGCCAGGTGGTGAAAGAACTGGGTATTCCGGTAAACAGCGAACCGGCGCAATACCGTGAAGTGCATATCGCGCTGCTGACCGGGCTGCTGTCGCATATCGGGATGAAAGATGCCGACAAGCAGGAGTATACCGGCGCGCGCAATGCCCGTTTCTCCATCTTCCCGGGTTCCGGTTTGTTTAAGAAGCCGCCGAAGTGGGCGATGGTCGCAGAACTGGTGGAAACCAGCTGCCTGTGGGGGCGCATTGCGGCGCGCATCGATCCCGAGTGGGTGGAACCGGTTGCCCAGCATCTGATTAAGCGTTCTTACAGCGAACCGCACTGGGAACGGGCGCAGGGCGCGGTGATGGCGACGGAGAAAGTGACCGTGTACGGTCTGCCGATAGTGGCCGCGCGTAAGGTGAATTACAGCCAGATCGACCCGGCGCTGTGTCGCGAGTTGTTTATTCGTCATGCGCTGGTAGAGGGCGACTGGCAGACGCGCCACGCCTTCTTCCGCGACAACCTGAAGCTGCGTGCGGAAGTGGAAGAACTGGAGCACAAATCGCGCCGTCGCGACATTCTGGTCGATGATGAGACGCTGTTTGAGTTCTACGACCAGCGCATCAGTCATGACGTGATCTCCGCGCGTCACTTCGACAACTGGTGGAAAAAAGTCAGCCGCGAAACGCCGGATCTGCTCAACTTTGAAAAGAGTATGCTCATCAAAGAGGGCGCGGAAAAAATCAGCAAGCTGGATTACCCGAACTTCTGGCACCAGGGAAATCTTAAGCTGCGGCTGAGCTATCAGTTTGAACCGGGCGCCGACGCCGACGGCGTCACCGTCCATATCCCGCTTCCGTTGTTAAACCAGGTGGAAGAGTCCGGGTTTGAATGGCAAATTCCAGGTCTGCGCCGTGAGCTGGTGATTGCGCTGATTAAATCGCTGCCGAAACCGGTACGACGGAACTTTGTTCCGGCGCCAAACTATGCTGAAGCGTTTTTGGGTCGCGTAACGCCGCTGGAGCTACCGTTGCTGGATGCGCTGGAGCGCGAATTGCGGCGGATGACCGGCGTGACGGTAGATCGCGAAGACTGGCACTGGGATCAGGTGCCCGATCATCTGAAGATCACTTTCCGCGTGGTGGATGACAAAAACAAGAAGTTGCAGGAAGGACGTTCTCTGCACGATCTGAAGGATACGCTGAAAGGGAAAGTCCAGGAGACGCTCTCGGCGGTGGCTGATGACGGCATCGAGCAGAGTGGGCTGCACATCTGGAGTTTCGGTCAGTTGCCGGAAAGCTATGAGCAGAAACGCGGCAATTACAAAGTGAAGGCGTGGCCAGCGCTGGTAGACGAGCGTGATAGCGTCGCCATCAGGCTGTTTGACAATCCGCTGGAGCAGCAACAGGCAATGTGGTGCGGTTTACGCCGCTTGCTGCTGCTGAATATTCCGTCGCCGATTAAGTATCTGCACGAAAAACTGCCGAACAAAGCCAAGCTCGGTCTGTACTTTAACCCGTATGGCAAAGTGCTGGAGTTGATTGACGACTGCATCTCCTGCGGCGTGGACAAGCTGATTGACGCCAATGGCGGCCCGGTATGGACGGAAGAGGCTTTTGCCGCGCTGCATGAGAAGGTGCGCGCCGAGCTGAACGACACCGTTGTCGATATCGCGAAGCAGGTCGAGCAGATCCTGACCGCCGTGTTCACGATCAACAAACGTCTGAAAGGACGCGTGGATATGACGATGGCGCTGGGGCTGTCTGATATCAAAGCGCAAATGGGCGGGCTGGTGTATCGCGGTTTTGTCACCGGTAACGGCTTTAAGCGCCTCGGCGATACGCTGCGCTATTTGCAGGCGATTGAAAAACGGCTGGAGAAACTGGCGGTCGATCCGCACCGTGACAGGGCGCAGATGCTGAAAATTGAAAGCGTGCAGCAGGCCTGGCAGCAGTGGATTAACAAGCTGCCGCCAGCCCGCCGTGATGACGACGACGTCAAAGAAATCCGCTGGATGATTGAGGAGCTGCGCGTCAGCTACTTTGCACAACAGCTCGGCACGCCGTACCCGATTTCTGACAAGCGCGTGTTGCAGGCGATGGATCAGATTACGGCGTAAGCTGCGGTTTCCCCCGGTGGCGCAGTCAATCGTGCTTACCGGGGGAGCGCGTACTGAATGGTGGTCCGCTATCTGGCGGAAATGCGGCATAATATTTAATGCGGTTTTGTCATCAGCTTCATCATGGGAATGTTATCCAGGATAAATGCCGCGATCTTTACGCGCCATCAGGATCCGTTCGCAGGCCACAATATAGGCGGCGGTACGTAAAGAGCACGCTTTTTCAACCGCTTTTTCGTACACGTGAACGATAGCGTCGGTCATGATGCGGTCCATTTTGGCGTTGATCTCCTCTTCGCTCCAGAAGAAGCTGGCCATATCCTGCACCCATTCGAAGTAGCTGACGGTCACGCCACCGGCATTACAGATTACGTCCGGCACCACCACGATGCCGCGCTCAGCCAGTACGTCATCGGCTTCCGGATAGGTCGGGCCGTTGGCGCCTTCGAGCACCAGTTTACAGCTAATGATTTCCGCCCGTTCACGCGTGATCTGGCCTTCCAGCGCCGCCGGGATCAGAATATCCATTGGCGTGGTCCAGAACGCTTCTTTCGCAATTTCACGTGCCCCCGGGAAACCGGCAATTTGCTTGTTCTCAGCCTGCCAGGCGGTCAACGCGGTCATATCAATGCCACCCTCGTTAAACAGTGTCGCCGTATGGTCCTGAATGACGACGATGCGTGCGCCGACGTCAGCAAACAGACGAGCGGCTTCACTACCGACGTTACCAAAACCTTGCAGCGCCACTTTCGCGCCTTCAATTTCGATACCGCTGCGGCGCGCGACTTCACGTCCGGTGACGAATACGCCGCGACCGGTGGCTTTTTCCCGGCCGAGGGAGCCACCGAGATGGATAGGTTTACCCGTCACCACGCCAGTGATGGTGGTACCGTGATTCATGGAGTAAGTATCCATCATCCAGGCCATTACTTTGCCGTTGGTGCCGACATCTGGCGCCGGGATATCTTTTTGCGGGCCGATGATGATGCCGATCTCGCTGGTATAGCGGCGGGTAAGACGTTCCAGTTCACCTTCTGATAATGAGAACGGATCGACGCGGATACCGCCTTTCGCACCACCATAAGGAATATTGACAGCCGCGCACTTGATGGTCATCCAGGCGGAAAGCGCCATCACCTCATTCAGATCCACATCCGGATGGTAGCGAATCCCCCCTTTACCCGGCCCACGCGATAGATTGTGCTGGACGCGATAACCTTCGAAATGACGGATGGTTCCGTCATCCATTTGTACTGGTATATCAACAATTAGCGCACGTTTAGGGTGGCGCAGCGTTTCAATCCAGTATGCGAGATCGCCCAGGTAGGGCGCGACGCGATCGATTTGGCGCAGGTAGGTGGTCCAGGGCGATGTACTACTTTCAGAAGCGTAAGATAACTTTTCCATAAGAGTCCTGTTTTACTGTGGTAATTATATTGTTGGTCGCGGAAAGAGATAGACATAAACTCTGTAAACGGAAGGTTATCACCAATTTAATAGAATGGAATTTGACGAAAATGCAGAATATACCGCCGTTACGTGAGAGCGAGGTTGTTTATGCATAACAAATCATAAGAGCAGTGTTTTTGTGGGTGAATATGCATTTTGCGGCCTTAAAACCGATACAGAGATGATTTTCACCTATTTATCAGAATATTGAGCTCCTTCAAAAAGTGAATAAAATGCTATCTGTGTGTATTGACTATGTTGCAAAAGGAGAGGTGAACGTATTCTTCGTCGATTTGCCGTTTATGATCTCAAATGTCTTCGGCGGTTTATGATGATATTCGCTCACTGAAGCGTGAAATGAAGGAAACAGGAGAAGGAATGTCAGAATATTTTCCAGCCTTGCCTGAGGCGACATTAATGGCGGCAAACCAGCTTGGGGCGTGGCTGGCGCAGGATGATTTGCCTCAGGAGGCGCAAATAGAAGTGGTTGTGCTGGCAGGCAATGCGGTGATCCCGACCATTGATTTTGCCTGCCAACTGGCAGCACGTAGCGCTGTTCCACTGCTGATCAGCGGCGGTATCGGTCACTCCACCGCTTTTTTATATAACGCAGTGTTAAATGATCCACGCTACTGTCAGTTACCGGTATCAGGTCGCGCTGAGGCGTGTATTCTTGCCGATATCGCTCATCGCTTCTGGCATATTCCGCTGGAGCGAATTGTGGTGGAAGACCAGTCCACCCACTGCGGAGAGAACGCGCGCTTTACCCGATATATGCTGGAGCAGAGGGGCGTAGCTCATGGTACGGGCGTTGTCATTCAGGATCCGACAATGCAGCGCAGGACGATGGCGACGTTTGCCCGCGTCTGGCAAGGAGAGGAGGCCGCGCCACGGTGGTACAGCGCGCCGGGCTGTTCACCGATATTGTGCAATGGTGAAAGTGGATTAACTTTCAGCGGTGAGAATAAGGGGCTGTGGCCGGTTGGTCGCTATCTGTCGCTGATTCTTGGCGAGCTACCGCGTTTGACGGATGATCCGCAGGGTTATGGTCCGCTGGGTAAGGGGTTTATCGTCCATGTTGATATTCCTCCGCATATTGTTCAGGCGTGGCAGACGCTGCGCGACGACAGTCTGTTATCCGATGCGCTGAGTGCGCGCCAGTTGGGTTAAACGGCGAAGGGATTTTTTCTGAACGGTGCTAATGCGGTTCAGACGTTATCTGTTTCCCGGCAATCTGAACAAGAAACAGTCGTGGAGAGAAAAAGGCGCACACTATTCGAGGATACGCCTTGTCTTTCCTCAAACGCGACCATGTGAACGCATTCCATCATCCAGCCGCATTTGCTATTTGCCCGTTTCCACCAGGACCCTCGCAAACGGGCACTGCGTGTTATTCAATAACGCGCTTTTCAGCCTCTGGTTTGCTTGTTTTTATGAAATGTCTCACAAAAGCAAGTCGTCGAACTGTCTCTTTGCCTGTCAGGCGATAGTTTTTAACATTAAATTCACTTGCTAAAAACAATAATGCCACAGGAGCAGATCATGACAGCACCCGTTCAACACCCTATGTACATTGATGGTCAGTTTGAACCTGGCCGCGCTGATGCATGGATTGATGTCATCAATCCGGCGACCGAAGCGTTGCTTTCGCGGATCCCCGATGGCAGCGCGGAAGATGCGCAACGCGCGATTCTGGCTGCTGAGCGAGCACAGCCAGCCTGGGAAGCTCTGCCTGCCATTGAGCGAGCGGGATGGTTGCGCAAAATCGCTGCCGGTATTCGTGAACAGGCTGATGAGATCGCTGCGCTGATTGTTGCCGAGGGCGGGAAAATTCAGCAACTGGCGGCGGTTGAAGTCTCATTTACTGCCGATTATCTCGACTATATGGCCGAATGGGCGCGGCGCTATGAAGGGGAGATCATCCAGAGCGATCGTCCGGGCGAAAATATTTTGCTTTTCAAACGCGCACTGGGCGTGACGACAGGGATTCTGCCGTGGAACTTCCCGTTTTTCCTGATTGCCCGCAAACTGGCTCCCGCACTGATTACCGGCAATACCATCGTGATTAAACCGAGCGAGTTCACGCCGAATAACGCTATCGCCTTCGCGCAAATCGTGCATGACATCGGCTTGCCGAAAGGGGTGTTTAACCTGGTGCTGGGCCGCGGTGAGACGGTTGGACAGGAACTGGCGGGGAACCCGAAAGTCGCGATGGTGAGCATGACCGGTAGCGTAGCTGCTGGCGAGAAAATTATGGCGGCAGCGGCGAAAAATATCACCAAAGTGTGCCTGGAGCTCGGCGGAAAAGCGCCCGCGATTGTGATGGATGACGCGGATATTGAACTGGCGGTAAAAGCGGTGGTGGATTCACGGGTTATCAATAGCGGGCAGGTATGTAACTGCGTCGAGCGCGTCTATGTGCAAAAAGGCGTTTACGATCGTTTTGTTAACCGGTTGGGTGAGGCATTAAAAGAGGTACAGTTCGGCGATCCGGCTTTACGAGACGATATCGCCATGGGGCCGTTGATTAACGCTGCTGCGCTGGATCGCGTTGAGCAGAAGGTCGCGAAGGCGGTCGCTCAGGGGGCGCGGGTGGTGCTTGGCGGCAAGGCCGTGGCAGGTAAGGGCTATTTTTATCCGCCGACGCTGCTGCTGGATGTGCGCCAGGAGATGGATATTGTTCATGAAGAGACGTTTGGGCCGGTATTGCCGGTGATCGCGTTTGACACGCTCGAAGAGGCGCTGGCGATGGCGAACGACAGCGACTATGGCCTGACATCGTCAATCTATACCCGCGATCTGAATGTCGCCATGAAGGCGATAAAAGGGCTGAAGTTTGGCGAAACCTATATTAACCGCGAGAACTTTGAAGCGATGCAGGGCTTCCACGCCGGTTGGCGCAAATCAGGGATTGGCGGCGCTGACGGGCGGCACGGTCTGAATGAGTATCTGCAAACCCAGGTGGTCTATTTGCAGGCGTAATTGCGTGGACAATAGCGGATAGCTGGCGCTATCCGCTGTGATGTTATTTCGCGAACTTATCCAGTACGCGAATCAACTGAGTGACAAAGCCATACTCGTTATCATACCAGGCGACTGTCTTCACAAGCTGGAGGTCGCCGACTTCTGCAACCTCCAGTTGGGTGGCGTCATAAATTGACCCGAAATGGCAGCCAATAACATCCGACGAGACGATCTCTTCTTCGGTATAGCCGAACGATTCATTGTTGGTCGCCGCATTTTTCATCGCCTGATTGACCTCTTCGGCCGTGACCTTTTTCTCCAGCACCGATACCAGCTCGGTGACTGAGCCTGTTTTGGTCGGTACGCGCTGGGCATGGCCTTTCAGCTTGCCGCTAAGCTCCGGGATGACCAGGCCGATTGCCTTCGCCGCGCCAGTGGTATGCGGAATGATATTTTCCGCCGCCGCGCGCGAGGCGCGCAAATCTTTTCCGCGCGGGCCATCAACCAGCGACTGGGTACCGGTATAGGCGTGGATGGTGGTCATGGTTCCCACTTTAATACCGAAAGCGTCGTTGAGCACCTTTGCCATCGGGGCCAGGCAGTTGGTGGTGCAGGAGGCGACGGAAATAATCGTATCGTCTGCGGCCAGTGTGTCATCGTTAACGTTATACACGATAGTTTTCATATTGCCTGCTGGCGCGGAAATCAACACTTTTTTCGCCCCGGCGGTCAGGTGCGCCTGTGCTTTCTCTGCTGACGTATAGAAGCCGGTACATTCGACGATAACGTCGGCGCCCACCGATTTCCACGGTATATGCTGAGCCTCTTTTTCGGCATAAACGGTAATTTTTTTGCCATTAACAATCAGAGCATCTTCAGTAAAATCAATGCTCCATGGGAAAGGGCCGTAGTTAGAATCATGCTTTAACAGATAGGCCAGCACTTTCGGTGAGGTGAGGTCGTTAATGGCCACGACCTCTAATGAACTATTGACCTCCAGTAACCGACGCAGCACCAAACGTCCAATACGACCAAATCCATTAATCCCAAGTTTGCTCATGAAGAATCTCCCGGTAAGTTGAATCGACAGGTTAAAACTTCTCCAGGCTTAGTCCAGGCATCGGCATTGAGCAACCCGCACGGTACCACTCGCCATTAATCATTCGGAACAAATGAACCGAAAAGCTAATGGATACAATCCGCTGTGAGGGAATAATTTTTTTGTTGCGGTGTTATACCTTGAGGCGATATTGGGGAGGAAAATATGTGGAGCATCATCTTTGACTTATATAACCAACGGTTAGCCGGTAGTCGTTCCCGGCACAGCAAATGCGTCTAATGCCTCGCCATCAAGACGGTAACGTATCCACTCACTTTGCGGGAGGGGGGCAGTGAAGTCAGGATCAGGCTCCCGGTTTTCGTTTCGAGCTGCATTATTTATCGCATAGGCCGGTGTTGGCGGAACGACTGGCCGGCGAGGGGCTCGGTGATAAAGGCCAGGCGCTTTTTAACCGCAGATTGATGATGAGGCGGTTTCCGGTTTATAAAGTAGAATGCCAGAGTGGTGGTTGCCAGGTATTAATATGTACCATGTTTAGCGTCGATGATGCGAATTATGGCAAATATGCTTACACAGGTAACCAACGGGCAGTGTTATCGAGGCAAATCCCATTGAGTTTTTTATGTTTTTCCATAACGAATGTTTCACGAAAACAGCACAATGTCATTATCATTTTTGTGATCACTTATCCATAAACATGACGCCCATCACAAAATATTAGTGTTCTTTGATCCGTGTCGCTTTTTTCCTCTCACCGTAAAGAAAACGTTTCCTGTGAAAGGCGGAAAACGTTTGTCAGCACTTAGACAAAATAAACATTAGTATATACGTATCTTAATTGACGTAATACGCGGATGGAGATGTACGTATATGCTCATTGCACGAGAGAATATTTTTTTAGATCAGTCCTTCAGGGATAAAAAGGAAATTTTTCGTTTCCTTGCTTTACATGCTGTGGCTCAGGGATGGGCTGATGATGCCGATAAGATTGAAGAAGATCTTTGGACTCGAGAAAACCAGTATTCAACGGGGTTTGAGAGCCAAATTGCGATCCCGCATGCTAAAACGGAAAACGTCTCCGAGGCCGGTATTGTTTTTATCCGTCTACAGCGCCCGATTAACTGGGAGAGCCTCGATGGTCTACCGGTGAAAATTATTTTTGGCCTCCTGGTACCTGAGGCTGGCGCTAAAATTCTGCATCTACAGATTATAAATAGCCTTGCCAGTCAGATAGTTGATGATGAATTTCGCGACCAACTCTTTGCGGTTAACGATGTAGAAGAGTTATTCCAATATATGAAGTCACGCATTTCCGTTGAGGAGGAACTATGAAAATTGTCGGCGTTACGTCCTGTATTGCCGGGTTAGCTCATACGCCAATGGCGGCTAAGTCTCTGGAAAAAGAGGGAGCTCTTCTCGGTCATCAGGTGAAAATAGAGCAGCAGGGTGCTATGGGTATCATGAATAAAATTACAGCTGAGGAAATTAACGCTGCTGATTTTGTACTCATCGCGGCCGATCGTACCATTGAAGAAGAGGAGCGTTTCTCCGGCAAAATAATTATTAGGGTAAAAATAGGACAATGTGTCAGTCACGCCTCTGACGTTATTTCTAAGTGTGTTTCGGCCGTTGATGCCCGTCGCAACAAATAATATCGGTGATGCCATGAAAAAAATAATGATTGAAATAAAAAATCATCTCATGACGGGTATTTCCTACGCACTACCTGTCATTATTGCCGGTTCTCTGATGGTTGCTGTGGCCAAAATAATCGGCCTGGCAATTGGTGAGTCTAATCTGGATGCCTTTGCAAATAGCGATGGTCTGCAAAACTGGCTTTATCTTACTCAGAACATTGGTTTTAAGATTATCGGCTTGATGAACTATGTACTGGGTGCCTATGTAGCCTATTCCATCGCTGGTAAAAAAGGGCTGGCCTCGGGCTTTACTGCAGGTTTGATAGCTTCGCTAACGGGATCAGGCTTCCTTGGCGCAGTTCTGGGAGGATTGCTTGCGGGATACTCATCAGAGTGGGTTGCACGTAAGATTCGCATTACCGGTTCAGCAGCGAGTTCCGTACCACTGATTATTTTGCCGTTTATCACAGTGGGACTGCAGGTTGTCATTATGCTGCTCCTGCTGGGCGATGTCCTGAGCTGGCTCAACACTTCGTTGATGGCGTGGGTACAGAGGATGACGGAAGATGGTACCAGTACGGTTGTGCTTGCTGCAGTCCTTGGTGGAATGATTTGTTTCGATCTTGGCGGCCCGGTTAATAAGGCGGCATGGGGAACGGCTAATGTCCTATTTTTGAGCGGCGTATATCTTCCCGCGATACTGGTTAACGTTGCGATTATTATTCCTCCGTTGGGTTATGCGGCAGCGCGTTTCTTACGACCACACAACTTCAATCAAACGCTGAAAGAGGCGGGAAATGGCTCCATTATCATGGGTATTCTCGGAATATCTGAAGGTGCGATTCCGTTTACTTTGCGCAATCCGGCACGCCTGATCCCGCTTAACGTGTTGGCCGGGACGCTGGGATCGGTGACGGTCGCGCTTTTAAAAGCCTATCCAATTATGCCGCCGCTCGGAGGATTATATGGTGGATTTACTGTTGGTAATCCCTGGGCCTATTTTATTGGTGCCTTGGTCGGCACAGCTATTATTGCTGTCGGCGCAAACATGCTTGTAAGTTTTAACGATGATGAGCCGGATCTTAAACTGAGTAAAAAGAGTGATGCGGAAGAAATTGAAATAAAGTTTGATTAATTTTTGCACTTTGCGCTACGGGAGATGTTATATGAAAAATAGAATTGTCCATATTTATACCCATACCCACTGGGATCAGGAATGGTATTTTACATCATCACGCTCACGCATTTACCTTTTTAATCACATTAAAAATGTAATACGGATACTTGAGAGCAACAATGATTTCCCGTGCTACCTTCTGGATGCGCAAAGTGCGTTAATTGACAGCTATCTCCAGTGGGCTCCGGAAGATAAAGAGGTATTGTTCAAACTTATTGCCGAAAAACGGTTGCTTACCGGGCCATGGTATACGCAGACAGATCAGTTGGTTATTCATCAAGAGTCTGTTGTGCGTAATCTCTGGTACGGAATGCAGGTGGCGACAGACGCAGGTCATTGCATGATGGTGGGGTATGTCCCTGACTGTTTTGGCCAGGGCGGCAATATGCCGCAAATATATAAACAGTTCGGCATTCACCATGCGCTTTTCTGGCGCGGTATTGCCGATAATACGCTGCGTGAAACGGAATTTATCTGGCGAGGGGATAATGGCGATCGCCTGTTCGCGGTCCAGATGCCGTGGGGATACCACTATGGCGGATTGCTTGATGAAACGCCTGAAACAATGGCTGAGTTTCTGAATGAAAAAATGTCGTCAATTGAGGCGCGTAGCGTGCGTAAAAATTTGCTTTATCCGCATGGTTTCGATCAGGCTCCGATACGAGAGAATCTCCCGGAACTGGTGGAGCAGTTTAATGCCTGCGATAAAGAGCGCCATTATCAGATAGCTAATCCATTGACTTTTCTTAAGGAACTGGAGAAAGAAGCCGCGGTCGATGCGCGGGAATTGCAGGGCGAATTGACAGAGGGTAAACACTCACGGGTACATAAAACCATATTCTCATGTCGTGCAGACCTGAAGCTGCTCAACAATGAGATTGAGGCATTGCTGGTTAACACGCTTGAACCGGTGCTGGCGATTAGCCGCAGCCTTGGCCTGCCGTATCCATCCCATATCATTGCCGATATCTGGAAGCTGATGTTTTACAATGCTGCCCATGACAGTATTGGCGGCTGCAATAGCGATGATACGAATCAGGATATCTACTTTCGCTATAAACAAGCCCGCGATTTGGCTGTGAATTTACTGGAATTGCATACCAGGTTGATTGCTATACGCACGCCGCGTGAGCACGATTATACGTTTTCGGTATTTAATCCACAGACTCATGTTGCCGCACCTTTGGTGACTTTTGATGCCTGGCTTCCGGGTATTCCGTTTACTTTGCGCGATGCAGCAGGTAGGGCGCTGCCTTATTTTATTGAGGAACGGACAGAGCTGACTCAATATGTGTTGAATCAAACGATACGCCTTAATCCAGGTAAGCCGTACCATAAGCCGGAAAAAGTTTTTCGTAGCAAAATCACGGTGAAGAGCAGTGATTTACCGGCGCTCGGCTATACCCGCTGGATCCTGGATTTTTCAGCCGATGGCGCCAGCCGGATGACGTCTGACGGTGGACAGGTTATCGAAAACAGAGCATATCGGATCGATGTTGAAGAAAATGGCCTGTTAACCATTACACATAAAGCCAGCGGTAAGCGCTATGAGCGTCAGATGTTACTGGTGGAGAACGGCGACGATGGCGACTCTTATAATTATTCTCCGCCGCGTGGTGATTTGGTTGTTACTTCAGAGGGGGGCCTGACCGCCGTCAGCCGCACAAGCAATGACCTGACTCAGTCTCTGAACTTAGAGTATGTTTTACACGTTCCAGGTGATCTTGCCAGACGTGCGCAGGGCGTGAGGGATTGCGCAATGAAGGTAGCTGTACGCGTCATGCTTCAGCACGATGATATGATTCGCTTTGCGATTGATGTGGATAATCAGGTGCTCAGCCATCGCCTGTGCGTCCACTTTGCTACCGATATTCTTGCCAATGTTTCTTATGCCGATCAATTATTTGGAGTTGTGGCTCGCCCGGTGCAGTTGAGCAATGCGCTACAAGTATGGGAAGCGGAAAACTGGCATGAAAAACCGATATCTATTGAGCCGATGCAAAGCTACGTTAATTTGCATGACGACAATCATGGATTCACATTGCATACCAATGGCGTGCGGGAATATGAAATCGTTGGCGATAGCTTTGACACGATTTCCGTGACCCTTTTCCGCTCTTTCGGCTTTATGGGCAAAGAAAATCTGCTCTACCGTCCGGGACGTGCTTCGGGTGAGTCGGTCGTGGCCACTCCGGATGCACAAATTCTGGGTATGTTGTCCTTTACCTTTGGCTGGCGTATTTTCAGCGGCGTATTTGATGCGGCGCAGAATGCGCGAGTCTCGAAAGCGTTATTGACCTCATTTCCTGTTTATCAGGACAGCGACTTTCTGAATGGTCGTCTGCGCTTCTGCCTGAGCGATGAAGCGAGATCTTATCCGCAGGAATACAGTTTGCTGGAGTTGCCTGATGGTCCGAATGATGCGCAAGTCAGCGTTGTGAAGTGCGCGGAGCAAGGTGATGGGCTGGTTATACGCTTCTACAACCCTAATCTGGAAACTGCTGTGACAATCCCGACGCTGGAAGGGTCATACAACGTTATGCTGGATGAGAAAACGCCCGCCGGGGAAAGGGTAACGCTTAAGCCAAATGACCTGCAGACTGTCTACGTAGAAATCGAATAAAGAGAGAAAGATGAGACTGTTTACCAATAAGCGGATCAGGGATATTTTCAACCATATAGCGCAGGAAAGCGCGACGCAAACCGAGCTTGCGAAGGAGATGAATGTATCCACTCGTACGATTCGTAATGACCTGAAAGAGCTCAGCAATGTCATCATTGGCTCCGGTAACAGTCTCATTTACGACAGAAAACGCGGTTATTCCATTAAGATAGATAATCCGGCGGGGCACAGAGTGCTTATTGAGCAGTCGCAGCGGCCGTGGAAGGAGACGCGTTCTACGTCTGAGCGGAGGCGGGCTTTGTTGGCCGCGTTTATGCGGCAGGATGTGGAAATCTCTCTGGAAGAGCTGGAATCGCTGTGGTTTATCAGCATCTACACGCTGAGAAACGATATTAACTTACTGAAGCGCCACTTTGCTCTTTATGAACTGGATATTTATGCTGAAGGAACTGACAAATATCGACTTTCGGGAAGTGAAATCGCTTTGCGCCGTTGCATGTATGATCATCTGCTGCGTTCAAAAGAAGTAGAAGACGACTATTATTCCCTGTTTTCATCAGATGTGCATATTTCTGATATCAAAAAGATATTAAGCCAGTATTTAGTTCAGCACGGTCTGGTAATGAGCGATGTGAATCTGCGTTTTTTTACTCTGATGTGTGCGATCACCTGCGAACGTATACGCGGTGAATGCTGGTTACTTGAGTATGAATTTACAAATGCCGATCCTGATATTAAAGCGTTCGCAGGCGAAATTTTTGCACGGCTACTGACGGGGACAGCAACGAATGTTCCGCAAAGTGAAATAGATTATCTGGCCATGAATCTGGCGGCATTTTGCTCAACTCAGCGCGAAGGGGCCTTACCGCCAGGGGAGGCGTATATTGCCGAACAGGCGGTTATGAACCACTTTCTTAGTTATGTCAGCACCTCATGGTTCTGTGATGTGAATTACGATGAATTGGCGCGCAAGAATCTGCTTAATCATATTAAATCCATGCGTATTCGGGTTAATAATGGCATAACAATTATTAATCCACTGATTGAACAGATTAAACGTCATTATCCATTAATGTATGAAATGACCCTTGCGGCATTTAGCGAACTGGCGCATTTTTTTACCGGAGAAATAAGCGACGATGAAATTGGTTATCTGGTCATGCACATTGGCGCGATTCTGGAGGAAACTCATCTGAAGGATGAGAGCAAGACGGTTACCGCGTTGGTTGTGAGCGATCAGGGCAGCGCTTCTACCCGAATCGTATGCCAGAAAATTGTGCGCATGTACCCGAATATTTCGATCACCAAATGTATCTCGGTTGAACAATACAAGATGATGGCATACGTTGAGGAGAGTCTGGTCATCAGCCTGGTAGAGATTGAAGAGAAAAATCGCCGGGTCATCAATTTGCCGCCGCTGCCGGAACGATGGCAACTGGAGAATATGAAATACTTTCTTAGCGCAGATAATGCGCAGCCAGAAGCGATGGTGAACTATTTCTCTGCGGAACACTTTTTTGTATTTGATAGTCAGACTCATACAAAAGAATCGCTAATCAACTTCCTCTCATCACAGCTACAGTTACAAGGTAGAGTGGATGAAAAATATTATAGATCAGTTCTTGAACGTGAAGGGCGGGCATCGACCTTACTGGACGATAAAATAGCCATTCCCCATCCTTTAGGTTTAGTTGCATTAAGTACGATGGTTACCGTTGCTATTTTCCCTGAAGGTATTGAATGGGAGCCTGGTAAATTAATAAAACTGGTCTTTATGCTGGCAATTAGTGAAGACGCATTTATTGATAGCATGCTTATTTATGACTATCTAACGAATATTCTGGATGATGATGTGATTGATAGCCTGAGCCAGTGTAATAACTACGCCGAATTTATTTCTTTTTCAAAAAATTACTTCTTATAAAAATATTTAAGCCGCATCTTAATGGTGCGCTTAATAATGTGCTGTTCTTTATCTAAAAATAACAAAGGGGTTAATGATGAAATATAGATATTATCTCTGTGCCTTATTTGCGATCTCTGCGCCAGCAATATCGGCGATGACATTCGATACACCGCAAGGAAGTCTGAAGCTTTATGGTGACGTCGAATTTAATACCGATATTGCCAGCCGAACCGGACAATTAACCTCGCTTAAAACCAGTGCCGGTAAAGACTGGAAAGCTGGCGATGCTGAGCGTTGGGATGTTAATGGTCGTATTTTAATTGGCCTTGATGGCTATCGGACCTCCGGTAATAATCGGTTTGCCGGTTTTTCCGTGCAGCCTCTTGCGGATCTCTCTGGTTCTATGAATCTGGATGACGCCGCTTTTTTCTTCGGTCAGGAAGATAACTGGAAAATCAAGATTGGACGATATGAAGCCTATGATATGTTCCCCCTTAACCAGGATACTTATATTGAGTACTCCGGGAATACGGCTAACGACCTGTATGACGATGGCTATGGCTATATCTACATGATGAAAGAAGGGCGCGGGCGTAGCTCCGGTGGCGCTATCCAGTTGAGTAAAATAAGTGGGCCTTTCTATTTTGAACTTAACACTACGGCGCGTGATGGTACCGGTTTGTTCCAGGACAGTAACTATCATGGCAATAGTCTGGAAAACAAAAAAAATGTTATTTATATGCGCCCGGTGATTTCTCTTAACCTTAATGAGATTACCGCAGCTATCGCCATGGAAAGTAACGTGGTGAATAATGCCTACGGCTATACGGACAGCAACGGGAAATTTAACAACCAGTCCCGGCGTAATGGCTATGGGGCCACGGTGAGCTGGAATGGGCAGAAAAACAATCCTGAGAATGGTATGCTTGTCAATATGAGTACGGCATATATGGATGCGACCGGGGAAAAAGATTTCAGCGCTGGAATTAACGCCCTGTGGCGTGATTTTGAACTTGGCTACATCTATGCAAAAAATAACATTAAAGAGTTTAATGTTAGTAATGTTGACGTTACAAATGCCAGTGACATTATTATAGGAAAGTATGACATCAACACGGTGCATTCGTCATATCGTATTCGTAATGTGATGGATATGGACAATTTTGATATTTACCTGGGGGCCTATTGGTCACGTATCAGTATTAACAATACTCATGATGATCAAGATCGTTATGGCGCACGTGTAAGATTTAAATATCACTTCTAATTTTTTATTGAATCGGCTTGCTGCATGTTATTTGCGGGGGCAGTTTTCGGCTTTAATTTAATCTATTGCATCAGGCCGGTTCGTTTATCTCCAAAAAATACAAGGAGCCCATATGCTTTACCTTGGAATAGATATTGGCGGTAGCAAAATAGCCGCAGTGGTAATGGATGCCACAGGGCATGAAGTGGCTCGTTATCGCACGTCCACAACTAAAGATACTTATGAGATGTTTATTGCCGGGCTTATGGCATTTATTGTTGACATCAGAAATAAGGTCGACTCTGATATGGCTACAGGTATTGCCCTACCCGGCAGTGTTTCACCCGTCAGCGGCAGAATTAAAAACTCAAATATTCTGGTGCTAAATGGTCAGAATTTAAAATCTGATTTAGCCGATAGACTTGGCGCTCCGGCCATTATTGCTAATGATGCTAATTGCTTTGCACTTTCGGAAGCCTGTGATGGCGCCGGGCAGGGGTATGGAGTGGTGTTTGGTTTAACATTAGGGACCGGCTGCGGAGGCGGTATTGCTATTCATCAGCAGCTATTTCCCGGCGCATGGGGGAATGCGGCCGAATGTGGACATATTACGCTTCCTGGTTATCGCCCTGAGGATGATGGTCCTGACGTCATTTGCTACTGCGGAAAACGCAATTGTAGCGAATCTTTTGTTTCCGGCTCCGGTCTTGCTGAGCGCTATTATCAGCTTTGCGCAAAGCGCTGTAGCGCACCGGAGATTCTACAGCGAGTCAAAGAAGGGGAGTCTCAGGCACTGGAACAGATTCAACGCTTTCGCTACCAACTGGCGCGTTTGCTGGCGACAGTGGTCAACTTTATTGATCCGCATATTATTGTACTTGGCGGCGGTTTATCGAATGAACCGCTGCTGATTGATGCGATTGATCAGGAGGTGGCCCCGCTGGTTTTCACTGATATTTTTCAGACGCCGATTGTAAAGGCCCGGCATGGCGATAGCAGCGGCATGCGCGGTGCGGCCTGGCTTGCCGTGAGGCAGCATGAAAATAAAAACGCCCCCTGCTGCTGATGCGCCAGGGGGCGGGGATTATCGTCGCTCATTAGTCGTCCCATTTGTGGCTTAGATAGGCGGCCACAAATCCAAAGAACAGAATGGTTCCCAGAAGGGCCATAAAGACATGCATATTTCCCGGCATCATTAACCTCCATTAGTTTTGCTATGCGCTACGGTATCCTTATTGAACAGACTTACGGTTGTTGGTGAGATTATAATCAGGTCAATCTAAACAAAGGGTTAACCCGTTGTCGGATTTTGCCATTCGTCGCCAGCGGGTAGCTTGCGTTTATTCTCTGCTATCACGCTTTTCCGATACTGCAACGGGCTGAGGGCAAATTGTTGACGAAAGTGATGGCGCAGGGTGCTGGCGCTGGCAAATCCACATAACTCAGCAATCTGTTCAATACTCAGGCGGCTGGAGGACAGATGTTGTGCGGCGCGCTGCAGGCGCTCATCAAGCAGCCAGCGGGCAGGGGTTTTACCGGTGGCGTCTGCGAAACGGCGCAATAAGGTGCGCGGACTCATACCGGCTCTTTCCGCCAGTGAGGCCACGGTGTGGCTGACGGCAAGATTCTGGTGGAGAAAATCGAATAATTGCCCCAGCCGCAGGCTCTCCCGGGCTCTGGCCACCGGTCGCACAACCTGCTGAGCCTGAGCCCCATCACGATGGGGGGAAACCACCAGGCGTCGGGCGACGATATTGGCCGCTTCGGCGCCAAAATCTTCCCGTACCAGATGTAAACACAAATCGATTCCCGCGGCGCTTCCCGCAGAAGTCATCACGCCATCAGCGCCGACGTATAATACATCGTCAATCACATCAATCAGTGGAAATCGCCTGTGCAACTGATCGGTATAGCGCCAGTGGGTTGTTGCCTGACGTCCGTTGAGCAACCCGGCTGCAGCCAGTACGAAAACTCCGGAACATATAGAAATGATGCGGCAGCCCCGCGCCTGGGCGGCGACTAAGGCTTCACAAAGCGCGGGAGGAACAGGGGAGTCAATCCCGCGCCAGCCGGGCACCACGATGGTATCCGCTTCGCTTAATAGCGCCATATCGCCATCGGCCATCAGACGAATGCCGCCGGTAGCCCGCAGTTCACCGTCATCGACGGCAGCCACAGCAAAGCGATACCAGCGTTCGCCCATTTCCGGGCGAGGCAGACCGAAAATCTCTACCGCAACGCCAAATTCAAAGGTACACAGGCCATCATAGGCAAGGGCAATCACCCGATGACGTGACAACGTCACTGATTGAGTTGTCATGATTTCAGCGTTTTTAGTCATGGTTGCTGGCAGATGTGTCGCAGGCGGAGGATTAACTTATTGGTATCACAGACAAGGAGAAGATGCCATGAGTGTTGTAACCGCTTTTGCCCCCGCCAGTGCCAGTGATGCCGTCGCGTGGTTTCGTCGCCGATTAAGCTTTGAGACGGACTGCGCTGATGTTTATAGCGCGATGCGCGACGGTGAAACCGACTTCGTCCTGCTGCATGTGGTTGGCAGCGAGGAGAGCTTTTCCCGTCGTCATCTCCCTGATGCGCTGCATTTACCGCACCGAGAGATAGATGAAGCCAGAATGGCCCAATGGCCTGCGGAGACGTTGTTTGTCGTCTATTGTGCCGGGCCACACTGCAATGGGGCGGATATTGCGGCCTTGAAACTGGCGCGGTTGGGAAGACGGGTAAAAATCATGCTCGGTGGCTTAACCGGCTGGGACGATGAGGGGTTGCCTTTCGCAAAATGAATTTATTTCATGTCACATGAAATATTCTCGTTTGCCGATGAACCGTTGGCATGACACTATCTGGACATATAGCCATCCAGAAGTCCAAAATTCAAAAATGAACTATCACGGTGGGTAACTAATCCTCCCCGCCGCTAAGGAGACACCATGCAACGCCATCAGCCCCCATTCCGCGCCGATATCGTCGGCAGCTTTTTACGCCCGGATGCCATTAAACAGGCGCGTCAGCAGCTGGCCGCGGGTGCCATTGACGCTCAGCAGTTGCGGCAGATAGAAAATGAGGCGATTCGTCATCTGGTGCAGCAACAGTGTGAGTGTGGCCTGCATGTGGTCACTGATGGTGAGTTCCGCCGTGCGTGGTGGCACTTTGATTTCTTTGACGGTTTACAGGGCGTCGAGCGCTACGATGCAGAAAAGGGTATCCAGTTTAATGGCGTGCAGACCAAAGCACACGGTATCCGGGTGACGGGTAAACTGGGCTTTGGCGATCATCCGATGCTGGAGGATTTCCGCTATCTGAAAAGCATCAGCGGCAGCGCGCAGCCGAAAATGACCATTCCCAGCCCGAGCGTGCTGCACTTCCGTGGCGGACGTAAAGATATCGATGCGACAGTTTACCCGGATCTCGCCGAATATTTTGCTGACCTGGCCACAACCTGGCGTGATGCGATCCGCGCCTTTTACGATGCTGGCTGCCGTTATCTGCAGCTTGACGACACCGTCTGGGCCTATCTGTGCTCAGATGAACAGCGTCGACAGGTTCGCGAGCGCGGCGAAGACCCGGACGAACTGGCGAAGATTTACGCTGAGGTCCTGAATAAAGCGCTGGAAGGGAAACCGGAGGATCTGACCATCGGTCTGCACGTATGCCGCGGTAACTTCCGTTCGACCTGGATTTCCGAAGGGGGTTACGAGCCGGTAGCGGAAGTGCTGTTCGGTAGCGTCAATATCGATGCCTTCTTCCTTGAATACGATAACGATCGTTCCGGCGACTTTGCCCCGTTGCGCTTTATTCGTCCGGGTCATCAGCAGGTCGTACTGGGATTGATCACCACCAAAAATGGGGAGCTGGAAAATCCGCAAGGCGTAAAAGCCCGCCTGCAGGAAGCCGCGCAGTATGTTCCGCTGGAACAGATCTGCCTCAGCCCGCAGTGCGGTTTTGCCTCCACTGAAGAGGGGAATTCACTGACCGAAGCGCAACAGTGGGATAAAGTTCGTCTGGTTACCGGTATCGCCGCTCAGGTCTGGTAATTCCCTCATAGGGCAGTGTTGCACCATCTTAGGGCAACACTGCTCCTCGCATTTCATCTCTCTTATCCTCCACCGCGTTTTCAGGCTAACTGGCAACCTGGCACCGTTCTTGCCTTATCACTTCTGCTTGGTTGTTAATTCATTTTTTGTCTTTGAACGATTAAGGAGTGATAGAGATGCAGCGTCGCACATTATTAAAAGCTTTTGTTCTCTCCGCCTCAGTTATCAGCATGGGCTTGTCATTTCAGGCTTATGCCGCCGATACCATTAAAGTCGGGATTATGCATTCGCTCTCCGGAACGATGGCGATTTCGGAAACCCCGCTGAAAGATGTCGCCCTGATGGCTATCGACGACATCAACGCCAAAGGCGGCGTGCTGGGTAAAAAACTGGAACCGGTGGTGGTGGACCCGGCATCAAACTGGCCTCTGTTTGCGGAAAAAGCGCGGCAGTTGCTGACCCAGGATAAGGTTGCAGTGGTCTTTGGCTGCTGGACCTCCGTATCGCGTAAATCGGTTCTACCGGTATTCGAAGAGCTGAATGGACTGCTGTTCTACCCGGTACAGTACGAAGGCGAAGAGATGTCGCCAAACGTCTTCTACACCGGCGCCGCGCCAAACCAACAGGCGATCCCGGCGGTGGAATATCTGCTGAGTGAAGATGGCGGCGGGGCGAAACGTTTCTTCCTGCTCGGCACCGACTATGTCTACCCGCGCACCACGAATAAGATTCTCCGCGCCTTCCTGCACGCCAAAGGGATTCAGGATAAAGATATCGAAGAGGTCTATACCCCGTTTGGCTATAGCGACTACCAGACTATCGTTGCCAACATTAAAAAGTTTGCCGCAGGCGGTAAAACGGCGGTGGTCTCAACGATTAACGGTGATTCTAACGTCCCGTTCTATAAAGAGCTGGCCAATCAGGGGCTGAAAGCGACCGATGTGCCGGTGGTGGCATTTTCCGTCGGCGAGGAAGAGCTGCGCGGTATTGATACCAAACCACTGGTAGGTAACCTTGCGGCCTGGAACTACTTCGAATCCCTTGATAACCCCACCAACAAACAATTTGTCGCCGATTACCGCGCCTACGCTAAAGCACATAATCTGCCAAATGCCGATACGGTCGTGACCAATGACCCAATGGAAGCCACCTGGGTTGGTGTGCATATGTGGGCGCAGGCGGTCACCAAAGCCGGCACGACCGATGTGGACAAGGTTCGCGAAGCGATGGCCGGGCAGACCTTTAAAGCGCCGTCGGGCTTCACCCTGACCATGGATGCCACCAATCACCATCTGCACAAGCCGGTCATGATTGGTGAAATCGAGAGCAACGGCCAGTTCAACGTGGTCTGGCAGACCGACGAGCCCGTTCGCGCCCAGCCCTGGAGCCCGTGGATTCCCGGGAACGATAAAAAACCGGATCACCCGGTAAAAAGCACCAGCAACTAAGCATTAAACCCCGGCGCAGCCCGGGGGGAATCATTCTCTGTGGCCCGGGCTTTGCGGGCCACTCTGGAAAGGAGAACGATCATGAACGTGTTACGTCTCATGAGTTTTGCGCTGCTGATAATATTGATACCGTGGCGAGCGCAGGCAGCGGACGCCGATGATTTTGTTGCGGCTAACCGTAGCCAGCAGGCTCGACTGCTTGAGCAGTGGGCCACCGCGCCGCAGGCGCAGCGATTACCGCTGTTGCGGGCGCTTAAAAGTGAAACATTAAAAGCTGATGGCAGCGGCCACGCGTTTAGCCAGCAGGGGGATAACCTGCTGGCGCTGGGTGCATCGGCGACCCCTGACGGGGCGACAAAACCGGTACGCCTGACTAACCGGCTAAGGAATCTGGTGGCCGGCGCGCTGGCGACCCATTTACTTGTTAGTGACAACGTCACGGAAAGAGCGGCAGCGGCGAAAACCCTTCAGCGAGAGGCAACCCCAGAGATGGCGGGACTGCTGCAACAGCGCCTGGCGGTAGAAAGCGATAGCGCGGTGAAGGCGCAACTGGAAATTGCCCTCGCGCGTCTGCAGCTTGCCAGTCCGCAATCCGCGCAGCGGCTGGCGGCGATTGAACTGCTTGGCCACTCCGGCGACCCGGAAACTCAGGCGCTGCTCATGCCCTACAGCGATGCTCAACATGAACCTGACCCGGCGATTCGCGCGGCGGCGCAGGCGAGCCTGAGTAAAATTCAGCACCGTCTGCTGCTGGGTGACCTGCTCGGCCAGGCCTTTATGGGGCTGTCGCTGGGTTCCGTCTTGCTGCTTGCCGCGCTCGGTCTGGCGATCACTTACGGCCTGCTGGGGGTGATCAATATGGCCCACGGCGAGATGCTGATGATTGGCGCCTATAGTTGCTGGCTGGTGCAGCAGGCGCTGGCGCAACTGGCGCCGCAGTGGCTGGCCTTTTATCCACTGATTGCGCTGCCGGTGGCGTTCCTGGTCACCGGCGGGATTGGCATGGTGCTGGAGCGCAGCGTGATTCGCCATCTCTACGGACGCCCGCTGGAGACCCTGCTCGCCACCTGGGGCATTAGCCTGATGCTGATCCAACTGGTGCGTATGCTGTTTGGCGCGCAGAACGTTGAAGTGGCCAACCCGGCATGGCTTTCCGGTGGCATTCAGGTTTTACCTAACCTGATTTTGCCGTGGAACCGGCTGGCGGTACTCGCTTTCGTGCTGCTGGTGCTGCTGTTTACCTGGCTGACGCTGAACAAAACCCGGCTGGGGATGAACGTGCGGGCGGTGACGCAAAACCGCGCGATGGCGGCCTGCTGCGGTGTGCCGACCGGGCGGGTGGATATGCTCGCATTTGGTCTCGGTTCGGGGATCGCCGGACTCGGCGGCGTGGCGCTCTCGCAGCTCGGCAACGTCGGGCCGGAACTGGGCCAGGGCTACATTATCGACTCCTTCCTCGTGGTGGTGCTGGGCGGCGTCGGGCAACTGGCCGGTAGCGTGGCGGCAGCGTTTGGCCTCGGGATTTTTAATAAAATTCTTGAACCGCAGATGGGGGCCGTGCTGGGGAAAATCCTGATCCTGGTGCTGATTATCCTGTTTATTCAGAAGCGCCCACAAGGACTGTTTGCTCTCAAAGGGAGGGTTATTGACTGATGAGCCAACCGATTACGTTAACCCTGGCGCGCAAAGCGCCGCGCCCGTTGCAATGGCTCGCGGCTCTGATCCTGCTGGCGTTGCTGAGTATGCCGTTTCTGGCGCTACTGCCGGCGACGCATCCGCTGGCGGTCTCTACCTGGCTGCTGACGCTGACCGGCAAAATTCTCTGCTATGCCATTGTCGCCGTGGCGCTGGATTTGGTCTGGGGCTATGCCGGGATGCTTTCGCTTGGTCATGGGATCTTTTTTGCCCTCGGCGGCTATGCCATGGGCATGTACCTGATGCGTCAGGCCGCGGGCGACGGATTACCGGCTTTTATGTCGTTTCTGTCGTGGAGCGAACTGCCGTGGTTCTGGTGGGGCACGCAGCACTTCGCCTGGGCGATGCTGCTGGTGGTGCTGGTTCCTGGGCTGCTGGCGCTGGTTTTCGGCTGGTTTGCCTTCCGCTCAAAAATTAAAGGCGTCTATTTTTCGATTATGACCCAGGCGCTGACCTATGCCGGGATGCTGCTGTTTTTCCGCAACGAAACCGGTTTTGGCGGCAACAATGGTTTTACCGGTTTTACCACGCTGCTCGGTTTCTCCGTGACCGCCACCAGCACCCGGGCGGCGCTGTTTATGGCGACCGTTCTGCTGCTGTTGCTCACGTTATGGATTGGTTATGTGCTGGCGCAAAGCAAATTTGGCCGGATACTGACGGCGGTGCGCGATGCGGAAAACCGACTGATGTTCTGCGGCTACGATCCGCGTGGATTTAAGCTGCTGGTGTGGACGCTTTCAGCGGTGTTATGCGGCCTGGCGGGGGCGCTGTACGTGCCGCAGGTCGGGATCATCAATCCCAGCGAAATGTCGCCCACCAATTCGATCGAAGCGGCGATTTGGGTGGCGCTGGGCGGGCGCGGGACCTTAATCGGCCCGGTGCTGGGCGCGGGGCTGGTCAATGGCGCGAAGAGCTATTTTACCGTGGCGATGCCGGAATACTGGCAGCTTTTTCTTGGCCTGATTTTTATTATCGTCACGCTGTTTTTACCACGCGGGGTTATCGGCCTGCTGCGTAAAGGAGATCGGTAATGCAAACGGATGAAGCCATCTTTACCCGTCAGCAGCCGACGGATCGCTTTCGCGAACAGACTGACCCGGTGCTGCAACTGGAGGCGATTAACGTCAACTTTGACGGTTTTCAGGCATTAACTGACCTGTCGCTCCAGATTGGCGTGGGTGAACTGCGCTGCGTAATTGGCCCGAATGGCGCGGGCAAAACCACCCTGATGGATGTGATCACCGGCAAAACCCGGCCGCAGAGCGGCAGAGCGCTGTACGATCAATCGGTGGACTTAACCACCCTTGATCCCATCGCCATCGCTCGCCAGGGCATCGGGCGCAAGTTCCAGACGCCGACGGTGTTTGAGGCGCTGACGGTGGCGGAAAACCTTGAACTGGCGATGAAGGGCGATAAGTCGGTATGGGCCAGTCTGCGGGCGCGACTGAACAGCGAACAGGCGGACCGAATCAGCGAGACGCTGCGTCTGCTACGTCTGGACGCCGAACGCTATCGACCGGCAGGGATGCTGTCGCACGGGCAAAAACAGTTTCTGGAGATCGGTATGCTGTTGGTACAGGAGCCGCATTTGTTGCTGCTGGATGAACCCGCAGCCGGGATGACCGATGCCGAAACGGAGTATACCGCCGAACTGTTCCGCACCCTTGCCGGGCAGCATTCGCTGATGGTGGTTGAGCACGACATGGGATTTGTTGAAACTATCGCCGACCGGGTGACGGTGCTCCACCAGGGACAGGTGCTGGCGGAAGGGTCGCTACGAGAAGTGCAGGATAACGAACAGGTGATTGAAGTTTATCTCGGACGCTAAGGAGCGAGGATGCTACAGGTTAATCAGCTACATCAATATTATGGTGGCAGCCATATTCTGCGGGGGGTGGATTTTGCTGCCCGTCAGGGCGAGATCACCTGCCTGCTTGGGCGCAACGGGGTGGGGAAAACCACTTTACTGAAGTGCCTGATGGGGCTAATACCTGCGCGTAGCGGCGAAGTGTTGTGGCAGGAGAAAAATATTACCCACCGCAAACCGCATCAGCGCGTACAGTCCGGGATTGCCTATGTTCCCCAGGGGCGCGAGATTTTTCCTCGTCTGACGGTGGAAGAGAACCTGCTGATGGGGTTATCCCGCTTTCCCGCCCGCGATGCGCGTCAGGTGCCGGAAGAGATTTATCAACTGTTTCCGGTATTGAAAACCATGAAGCAGCGGCGCGGAGGCGACCTTTCCGGCGGTCAGCAGCAGCAACTGGCTATCGGTCGCGCGCTGGCCAGCCGCCCGCAGTTGTTGATTCTTGATGAACCGACGGAAGGGATCCAACCCTCGGTGATTAAAGAGATTGGCGAAGTTATCCGCCAGTTGGCGAATCGCGGCGATATGGCGATTTTGCTGGTTGAGCAGTTCTATGATTTTGCCGCCGGGCTGGCGGACCGTTACCTGGTGATGTCCCGGGGCACGATTATCCGGCAGGGGAGCGGCAGCGAGATGGACGCCGACGGTGTACGCGGAATGGTCACCATTTAGCTTTTTTCGTGCAGAAAGCATCCCGGATTGCGCCTGACGCGTTATCCGGGCGATTAAACTTATACTGCGCGCTTTTAAACCGGGCATGGCGCATGCGCCTTGCCCGGGGGAGATACCGCCGCGTGACTCAGCGAATTACTTTCGCAACAGCCGCTGCAACCGCGCCTGACGCCAGTTTTTGATCCATTCGTTAAACACAAACAAGCGTAGCCCCTTCATCGCCAGCAGTGTCCCCCAGAGAATCGCCACCCAGGCAGACCACTCGCTCCCCGAATCCGTGAGCCTGTTGAGCACCGCCAACAGTGCGCAGACCACCACTGCCACCATCAGCGAACGATAAAAATGGCTCTCTTGCTCAATACGCGCTTTAGCGTCTTCAATACGTAAATCCAGCGTCTCTTCGTGGCCAACTGGCGAATCGCCGCTAATCTCGGCAACATTCACTTCAAACACTGCGGCAAGCGCGCTGAGCGTCTCCAGCGCGGGACGATCGCCGTTCTCAATTCGCTGGATGGTCCGCACGCTGACGCCAGCTAACTCGGCAAGCTGCTCCTGTGACCAGGCGCGCTGCAGACGGAGTTGTTTAACTTGATTACTGCTGTTCATTGTTTCTATCTCCAGGGGAAAACCTGAGACGGAGTGTTATCGTCCGGGCGGATGAGCGCCACGATCGGAACCCGACAGCAGCACGACAGCAACCTGACAGCCGCACGGCGTCTGGGCTCAGGCGCTGGCGGCCGTCTCGTCGCGCCACGGTCGTACGTTCATTCCGCGGAAAATCATCAGCCGTGCGGCAACCATAGACAGCATTAATATCACAAACAGCGACCAGTGCGGTAGATGGGTCAAAATAGCGCCGGTCAGCGTCGGGTTAAACGCCGCGCCAAGCCAGCCCAGCGACTGGGCGGAAAAGTAGCTGGCTTTCATTCCCGCCGGGGCGATGTTATCGATTAGCATATATTCACCGGGTGCGTAGATAACTTCCCCTAAGGTAAAAATTGCGGCGGAGATGCCCCACAACAGCAGGTTATTGTTGGAGATCATAAAACCGCTCAGTCCGAGAACAAAACAGACCGTACCCAACGTCATCAGCCGACAAATATTGTGGGGAGAGAGACGACGACCGACGCTGTACTGTAACCCCACCACAACCGCGGCGTTAACCGGCAGCACCACGGCGACCACTTTTTCGGCAAAATCGCTATCGGCAACGACCAGCAAATACTGGGAAATACAGGAAGCGAAAGCGCCGCCGACAAACGACGCCAGCAGAGCGGAGAGGGTAAACCACAGTAAGGCTCTGTCATGCAGAAGCACCGAAGGCGACCAGTGGGCGCCATTATCCTGCGTCACCACGGCCTTTGCGCGTCGTACAAATAGCTGAATAAACACCAGCGGCAGCGCCGCGCAGCCGGCCGCCAGCCAGAAAGGCAGGTTAATGCTGCGCATCACTAACAGGGTGCCGATCGGCGGACCGATCGTCCAGCCGATATTGATAAAGGTATAGTTAAGAGAGAAAATTCGCGCTTTTTTTTCCGGCGACAAGACATCCGCGAACCAGGCTTTTAGCACCGTAGCGAACACAGAGTAGGCACAGTTAATCAACGCGAAGAAAAATACCACCAGCGCGACGCTGTCGACCAGTGGGATGGCGATAAAACCGCCAATAAACGCCAGCACGGCGAGGGTCATATAGCGCTTTTTGTCGAACTTATCGGCCAGAATGCCAAAACCCATACTGAATAGTACGCCGACGATCAGGGCGACTGACAGCGCATTACCGATCTTATCCACTTCCAGTTGGTACTGACGGGTGAGGTAGATAGTCATAAACGGTAATGTTGCGCCACGACCAATAGTTAACAGCAACGACGAAGCCAGTAGCGCTGCGGTTGAGCGCCTGAGTGTCAGTATCATTTTCCCTTGCCTGATATGATGTAATACAGATCACAAATAGCATGGTGGTCTGGACTTGTATAGTGCCGGACAGCATTGATATGGGCACAAATGCCCTACCTGAAATAATGATCTATGCGTCAGGCGAATTATTCGCTACTTTGATTTTGTTCACAAAAATTCCAATAACAACTGAGGCAGGGTATGACGCGTAAAGACGGGCTGTTGGCATTACTGGTTGTGGTGGTATGGGGGCTGAATTTTGTGGTGATTAAGCTGGGTCTGCATAATATGCCGCCGCTGATGCTTGCCGGGCTGCGTTTTTTGCTGGTGGCCTTTCCGGCGTTACTGTTTGTTGCCAGACCAAAAATTCCGTTGCGCCTGTTGCTGGGCTATGGTCTGACGATAAGCTTCGGCCAGTTTGCGTTTCTGTTTTGCGCGATTAGCCTGGGCATGCCTGCCGGGCTGGCATCGCTGGTGTTGCAGGCTCAGGCCTTCTTCACCATTATTCTTGGGGCGTTTGTCTTCGGCGAGCGTCTGCAGGGTAAACAACTGGCGGGGATCGCACTGGCGATTTTTGGCGTGCTGGTGCTGGTGGAAGCCAGCCTCGGCGGCCAGCATGTGCCGCTGGTGGGCTTTATGCTGACCCTGGCGGCGGCGCTAAGCTGGGCCTGCGGTAATATTTTTAACAAGAAAATCATGTCGCATGCGAGCAGGCCGCCGGTGATGTCGCTGGTGGTGTGGAGCGCGCTGATCCCGGTGCTGCCGTTTATGCTGGCGTCGTGGCTCCTTGATGGCTGGCAGGTGATGGTGACCAGTTTACGCCATATCGATCTGTTGACGATCCTGTCGTTGCTCTATCTGGCGTTTATCGCCACCCTCGTCGGCTACGGAATCTGGGGGGCGCTGCTTGGCCGCTATGAGACATGGCGAATTGCGCCGCTGTCGCTGTTGGTCCCGGTTGTCGGGATGGCCAGCGCCGCGTTACTGCTCGGCGAGACGCTAAACGGCGTGCAACTGCTGGGCGCGGTGCTGATCATGGCCGGACTGTATATTAACGTGTTTGGTCTGCGGATCGTGCGTCCGGGACTGGCACGGGGATAAAACGTCTATCCCATTTTACCGCGCAATGCGAACGATTGAGGCGACTGGATCCTGTGATTCAGTCGCCGATTAAAAGATGGCTGGCGTCGACAGTACCAATACAAGTACTGAATGGGTATTGTTCATTTCTTTTGTGCTTTCATCGGGCCGCAACAGCTAGCAGAGATATCTCCGGGAAGCATCGTATCGCTGATATTCAGCCTTACATATAAATGAACAAGTCAGCATAAATACTGTCAGCATAACCAGAATAACCAGTGTTGTTGTGGAACCGGCGAGAACAAGTAAATAGCCAGCCAGCAGACTGCCCAGACCCGCGCTAAGCTTGACAAATGTTCCGCTGATTGCTGATATTCTGGCGGCAAGCGCAACCGGCATTTCCTGAATGGTGAAAACGTTATAGCCCACATTCCACAGGCCGCCGAGTACAGCCTTGAAGACAAAAAGTGAGAATACCCAGAGTGGGCTGGCTGAGATAATAAAACCAACGAATACGATGACCCGTAGGATATTTATGACAAGCACCAGCGTTCTGAAAGTCAGCATATTCATTATCTTTCCTTTCGATAAACGCCGAGGAGACGATTTTGATGAAAATGACCGGGCAGTAAAATGCAAAAACGCACCAGCTTATCTGTACGGGATTGAGGCCGAGACTTAATGCCAGTAACGGTAAGGCGATATGGTAAATTTCGATGCCGAGGAGAGAAAAAGCAGAACTCACTACAAAAATATTAAAGTTTCGCTTTATTGCAAATTCGTCCATAAAAGCGTTTTCCTTTTTCACTGGTCAACAAAGAGCAGCGACGCCTGCCCCCTCAGCCCTTCATCATCGACAGAATAAAATGACTCGCCACATGCTGGTTTACCGTCAAATATCGCCTGTGTAACCTGGTGATTATATTAAGCCATGTGCTATCCGGACTGAAATTATGTCGTGGATATTGTGACTAACGTTGCGGAATGAGCCCGTTATGCGAAGACGCGACGTTGACAGGAAAGCGGGGGAATGCGTGTGCGGAACACTGCGGTAATCTGCGATGAGCAAAAAAAGCCCCGGGGGCGGGGCGAAAGGGATTTTAGTGGCTTTGTTGGTTGTAATACGCGACGCCCAGTTCATCTGATTTATCACTGCCTGAGGCCATGTGATTAAAATCAAACGGCGAATGATGTTCTTCCGATGGCATCATCATCGCATCGCGTTTGGTGTGATGAACCGGCGTGGTGGTTTGCTCCGCATACCCCTCGCCGGAGACCAGCGCCACGAGCAGCGTGGCGACGGCAACGAACAGTTTCATGAGTTCCTCAATACGTTTTTCCCGGCGATTAACAGCAGTTATTCAGTGGGTGCAGATAGCGCGACTCGCCCGGCACGTCGGTAACGCGATACTGATGCGGCGGGACATCGAAATAGTTTTTGAACGTTCGGGTTAACGTTTGTTGTGATTCAAAACCATAGCGCTCCGCCAGATATAAAATCGGCTCATCGCTTTGCTTGAGCTTTTGCGCAATCTCGGTCAGTTTGCGGCTGCGGATATACTGCCCCAGCGAGTGGCCGGTTTCTTTCTTAAACATTCTTTGCAGGTGCCATTTGGAGTAACCCGAACGCTCTGAAACTTTTTCCAGCGACAGGGGGGATTCCAGGTTATCCTCGATCCACGACAAAATACTTTGGATAGTGATGGCGTCGTTATTGCGTCTGGACATCATCTTACCTCTTCTTTATTACGGCAGGATTTTTTTAAGCAAATACTCAAGGGTGACCACTTCATCCGCCGACAGATGTTTTGTGAGTTCCTGGTGCAATTTCTGACCAACAGTCTGATGACACTGCTCACAAAGGGCCGCGCCGTCAGGTGTTAACTGTACCAGTACACCGCGTTTGTCAGTGGGGTTGGGTAACCGTGCGATCCAGCCTTTACAGGCCAGACGATCGAGCATGCGCGTCATTGCGCCGGGGTCAACAGAAAGCACGGTTTTCAGCGCAACGGGGGTAATGCATACTTCACAACGAATGGAGCAGAGCACCCGAAACTGGGTGGCAGTAATATCCATCGGGGAGAGGTAGTCGTTGAGCAGGCGATCTTTTTTCTGATTAACCATCTGAATCAAGTGACCAAGGGGGATCATGTCGTTAAACAGGTCTCTCGAACTTTTCATGATGGTTGCCCAGGCAATGATTTAGTTGCGATGGATATTATTGCTCATGCAAATATAAGTCAACTTAATGAATTGGCGGATGCCACAATTTGCTAAAACGAATAGTTGTGATGTAGGTCACTCTACTTCGCGCTGTTGGCGGTGGATTTTTCTGAATCAAGGTGCTTATCCGCACCTGGAAACACAAGACATACTTTTTATAACGTAATGTTTACAGGGTGTTAATTCACTATGATGGATCTCTTAAAAGCGATAGGCCTGGGCCTGGTGGTGATTTTACCGCTGGCAAACCCGCTCACTACCGTAGCGCTGTTCCTCGGCCTCGCGGGGAATATGAACAATGCCGAGCGTCATCGTCAGTCGCTGATGGCCTCAGTGTATGTGTTCGCCATCCTGATGGTTGCATGGTATGCCGGGCAACTGGTGATGAATACGTTCGGCATATCGATTCCCGGGCTGCGTATTGCCGGGGGACTGATCGTCGCGTTTATTGGTTTTCACATGCTGTTTCCGCAGCAGAAAGCGCATCATTCGATGGAAGCGAAGCTGAAATCCGAAGAGCTGCAGGATGAACCGACAGCCAATATCGCCTTCGTCCCACTGGCGATGCCAAGTACGGCAGGGCCGGGAACAATCGCGATGATCATCAGTACCGCGTCAACGGTAAAGCACAGCGCTGAATTCCCTGAGTGGGTGTTTCTGGTGGCGCCGCCGGTGACTTTCGCATTAATCGGCATCATTCTGTGGGCCTGTTTGCGTAGTTCCGGGGCGATTATGCGCCTGGTCGGCAAGGGGGGAATAGAAGCAATTTCCCGCCTGATGGGCTTCCTGTTGGTGTGTATGGGGGTGCAGTTCATTATTAACGGCGTGCTGGAGATCATTACCAAGTATCACGCCTGATGGTGCAGGCATCGGGATAAAAAAGCCTGCCGATCGGCAAATGCTTGTCAGTTAAGGGCTGTCAGTTGCATTTATGGCTGGCTGAGCGGTTCTGTCAATCGGTGGTTATGGCGAACATGGCGCGTTTTTCGTTTTCGCCCATTCAGATTCCGTGGTCAGTTCCGTTCACGATAAACTCGCGGATATTCGTTATATCCACAGCGTGTGAACGGGCAGGGGGACGTTTCGCCCGTCCCCCTGCACCCCCGGCATTGCGCTGAAAACCTGCTGCTGCGCGGTCCGCTCCACTCCGGCTTCATCTGGCGGACCGGGCGGGACTCGACGTCCCTGTCTCGACCCGCCCTCTGGCCGCCGTCCTGGCGGCCAGTCCTGGATGCGCGCCTGCGTTCCCGCCAGGTTTCCTTGATGCGCCCAACCCCCATGCGGTGAGTCCGTTATTCGTCAGGGGCTTTTCAGAGGCTGAAAGTCATAAAAAAAGTTATATCCTTTATATTTCAGCCCGTATCAGCTCAGTTAGTGAATCAACCGAATCAGATTTTCGTTTAAACCACCGATAATGCGATTGCCAGAGGCAAATAAAACAAAAGACAACACCGATGATTTGCTTAAGTGAACGGCATTGGCCGATCGGCAGGCTTTTTTCATCACCGAAGTCAGGAGTGGTGTGGTTGCTGGTCTTCCAGTGAGGTTGGCCAGCGGCGGAAAATCATTACCGCCCACACCAGCGCGATCAGAGCCGGGATTGCGCCAACATAACCAATAGAAGCCATCGACAACTGGGTACTGACCTGACTGCCCACCAGCGCGCCCGCGCCGATACCGATATTAAAGATCCCCGAGAACAGCGACATCGCCACATCGGTGGCATCCGGCGCTAAGGCCAGCACTTTCACCTGCATTCCGAGACCAATGATCATAATGGCCATCCCCCAAAAGACGCTGAGCAGCATCAGATGGTTGGCGTTGTGCGATGCGGGCAGCAGCAGCAGCAGGCAGGCCAGCAGCAGGCCAATCGCGGCGTTAATCAAGCCGGAAGCATGGCGGTTGCCGAGTTTACCAAACAGGATGCTACCGACAATGCCAGCGCCACCCAGAGTCAGCAACAGCACGGTGGCGAAATTATTGCTCAAACCGGCGACAGTTTGCACGAATGGCTCAATATAGCTGTAGGCGGTATAGTGCGCCGTGACCACAATGACCGTCAGCAAATAGATACTGAGCAACGCCGGACGGCGGAAAAGGACTGGCAGGCTTTTCAGTGACCCCGAGTGTTCGCTCGGTAGTGTTGGCAGCAGCCTGATCAAACACGCCAGCGTGACCATCGCACCCAGACCAATGACCAGGAAGGTTGTGCGCCAGCCAAAATATTGTCCAACAATGCGGCCAATTGGAATGCCGAAGACCATTGCCAGAGCGGTACCGGTGGCAATCAGGCTCAACGCCTGGGCGCGTTTGCCGTAGGGCGCCATGCGAATAGCCAGCGCAGAGGTGATTGACCAGAACACCGCATGAGCGAAAGCGATACCAATCCGGCTAACGATCAGGACGTTAAAGTTCCACGCCAGGAATGACAATATGTGGCTGGCAATAAACAAGACAAACAGTATCACCAGCAGTCGGCGTCGTTCCATCTTGCTGGTTAACAGCATAAAGGGCAGAGACATCAGGGCGACGACCCAGGCGTAGATGGTGAGCATAATCCCGACCTGCGCGGTTTCCATACCAAAGCTGTCGGCAATATCTGACAGCAGGCCGACTGGCGCAAATTCGGTGGTATTAAAGATAAACGCCGCTATCGCAAGCGTGACTACGCGAAGCCACGCAACTTTGCGTGAAACCGTCTTTGTCATCATAAATTCAGGAGTGGTCACGAAGAGGAAAGATGAGCCACGATCTTAAAACGATTGCTGATAAAAATACAATCATTTCGTGATCTATATCTCATTTTTGCTTTGGCTTGATGACGGTGGCTAACAGATTAATTTTTCTATAGAACGTGTGCATTTTACGTGTTTATGTCATGTTATCGATAAGCAAAAAAAATGAAAGGGCAGAATCATGCAGGAAATTAATTTTTATCTGGTTGACGCATTCAGCAATGTTAACTTTGGCGGTAATGCCGCAGCGGTTTGCCCACTCACTGAATGGCTACCGGATGCAACGCTGCTAAAAATGGCGCAGCAGCATAATCAGTCGGAAACCGCGTTTTTCGTCCGTACGGATGAAGGATATGAGCTGCGCTGGTTTACGACCCAGTATGAGATAAATCTCTGCGGCCATGCGACGCTTGCTGCCTCGCACGTGATTTTTGAATATCTTAATCACCCGTCATCGACGATTGTGTTCAGTACTCGTTTTGTTGGCGAGCTGCGCGTAACGCGCACTGGTGACTGGCTGACGCTGGATTTTCCGGCCTGGGCCTCAACGGTTGTCGAGCAGCCGCCTGCGGATCTGTTGACCGGTCTGGGGCTGAATGAGGCACAGGAGGTTCGCGTAGCACGCGATTACCTGGTGATTTTAGGCGATCGCCAGCAGGTGGAAGCCGTGCGCCCGGATATGCAGCGGCTTCAGCATCTGGGTAAAATGGTCTGTATTAGCGCAGCCGATGCTGAATATGATTTCGTTAGCCGCTTCTTCTGCCCGGGTGAGTCGGTCGCTGAAGATCCGGTAACCGGCTCAACGCACAGTATGCTAATTCCGTACTGGGGTGAAAAACTCGGCAAAACGGAAATGCTGGCCCGTCAGGTTTCGGCCCGCGGCGGCGATCTGCGTTGCCAGTGGCGCGGCGAACGGGTCTTAATCGGCGGGCAGGCGACGACCTATTTAATCGGCAAGATTACGCTGCGTTAAGGAGAGAGGCGGTGTGGGAAGATCCGGTGACCGGTTCGGCGCATACCATGCTGATTCCATACCGGGGCGCGAAGCTGGATAAAAGCCAGATGCTGGCGCGTCAACTTTCCGCGCGAGGCGGCGATATTCGCTGTACGCTAAAAGGGGAAAGGGTCTTAATGAGTGGGCAAGCTGTAACGTATTTGCAGGGCGAAATTTTCATTCAGTGATCCATTTTTCTGCTGAGATATCAGCGCCCGGTTTGCCCGGACGCTGATATGCGCCTCAATGCTGTTTCACCGTATTTAAATCGCTTGCTTGTGCGGTTTTCTCACTAATAGGCTCGACTTTTCCAAGTAAAAATAAATAGTTAAGTATTCCAATAACCACCAGGATCGCGGAGAAGATCAAGGCCCAGGTGAAGGAACCGGTTGTCGCGACTATCGCGCCGGTAATGATGGGCCCCACGGCGCCTCCCATATTAGATACGGTGTTTTGTAATCCGGCGACGATAGAAACACTATTTTTGGGGGCGACATCCCCGGGCAATGCCCAGACTTGTGAGGCGGCAACCGTCGTGCCTGATTTCGCCACGCATAATAAAAAGACGGTCATGAAGACTGAGTCAGTCAGAGGGGCAAAACCTATGCATAGCGCCATAAGTAGCCCGATAGTCAGGAAGAGTTTACGTGTTACCGTCAGGGAAAAGACCTTTTTATGTACCAGACGGTCAGATGCCCAGCCAGCAAAAACCTCAATCACCATTCCGCACAATAGCGGTAACGCCGCTACCATACCCATTTTAATAAAGTCCATTCCTTTATCTTTCACAAGGTAAGTGGGCAGCCAGGTGATAAAAAAATAGGAGGTATAGTTAATGGTAAAGAATCCGATACACATGGCCCAGATATTACGGTAGCGCAGCAGTTTGTACCATTTTATTGGTAATACAGATTTATCGCCGTGCCTCTGTTTTTGTCCGTCACGAATATGGCGGATTTCTGCTTCACTGATTGCTTTGTGTTCTTCCGGATTTTCAGCATAGACAAAATACCAGGCGATAACCCAAACCAGTCCGACGCCACCAATAATCAGAAAGGTCAAACGCCAGTCGAAGGTATATATCATCCAGACGATCAGGGGCATAGCGACTGCGCCGCCAAACTTGGAGGCACTATCAAATAAACCTGATACGGTCGCGCGTTCTTTGTCAGGGAACCAGCGTGCCGCAATTCCCGCATTACTGGGGTAGGCGGCTGCTTCACCCACGCCCAGAGCCAGACGTAGCGCCAGAAGAGACTTAAATCCGGTGGCAAGTCCCATCATTGAAGTGGCGATTGACCACCAGGCCACTGCGAGGCCAAGACCTTTCTTCTGACCGTAACGATCGGCAAACCATCCGGCAGGAATTTGCAGTAGTGAGTAAGACCAGAAGAACGCCGCCATGATGAAGCCCATCATTTCAGGATCGAGTTTTAGTTCATCAATCAAATGCGGTGCGGCAGCGGATAAAACGGTACGATCGATATAATTAATGGCGATAGCGAGCCACATTAATCCAGCGATCCACCAACGAATACGTGTATTGAGAGCGACCTTATTCATATATTCGGCTCTTAAGTAGATGTTTATCATATTCAGTGGGAATGCGATGCTTCCCACCTCGTTATTTACAGTGAATTCATTATATTTTCTGGGCGTTGCTTGCCGATGATGCAGGCAATAATATTATTCACGCAGCGTTCACTGATATTGCTGATGGCGCCATCGGTATAACCAGCAATATGTGCAGTAGGAATAAAGTTGGTTAAGGTAAATAATGGATGTTGATGACAGGGTTCATGTGCAAACACATCTGCCGCCGCGCCAGCAAGGTGGCCGCAACTCAAGGCATCATATAAATCCTGTTCATTCACGATCCCCCCACGAGATACATTAATTAAAAATGCACCTTTTTTCATTTGGTTAAGCCGAGGGGCAGAAAAAAGGCCTTCAGTTCCAGACGTTAAGGGAATGTGCAAGGTGATAAAATCACTGCGCTCAGTCAGGGTATCCAGCGAGACATACTCAATCTGATGCTCACGGGCAAAGGCTTCATCTTGCCAGTCATCACAGGCCAGGACCCGCATGTTAAACCCGCGCGCTCTTAGCGCGACCTGTTTACCAATATTACCTAAACCAACAATGCCGATAGTCTTGCCGTAGACATCGGTGGCAAAAATTCGCGGCCAGTTACCCGCGCGGGTTTCTTCAATTGCCTGTGAAAGCTGACGTGCGCTATTGAGAATTAAGGCAAAAGCGAAATCAGCAACGGCGTGTTTATTGGCATCTGGTACATTCGTGACGAATATCCCTCTCTGGCGAGTGGCATTAAGATCAATGTTATCGACGCCGACGCCGTGTTTACAGACGATTTTTAAATTTGGCGCTTTCTCCAGTAATATTTCATTCACATCGGTAAATGCGACTATCATTGCAACGGTATCGGGCAGATGTGCTTCGAGTTCACTAAAAGGGGCATCAGCGGCAAGTTGAATTAATTCAAGATCGGCGTTTCTGAGCGCTGTACATGGCGCTGCGTCATATTTTGCAAATGACGGTGAGGTACAAATCACTTTCATATCCAGAACCTGTCTATTTAGCGACGTTAATCATCGCAAGATTGAAGACCCGTTCCGGCGCGAGTCGCGCCGGAGGACGAAACGGTTATTGCAGATAAGTGTTAATGATCCCTTTAATCTGCGACAGTTGTTGCTCACTAAACTGCACCGCATAGCGGCTGTCGCCAACCTCGTGGCCCATTAGCTGTAATGCCTTTTTGACCGCGGCTGGCGAGAACGCCACTTTATAAAGATCGGTACGTAGTCCGGTCACACTCTCCTGGGCCCTGCGAGAGCCTTCAATATTACCGGCCTTAAACTGTGACCAGATGGCGTTGATCTCGTTTGGTGCGACATTAGCCAACCCGGAAATGCAGGCGCTGCAGCCATCGACAAACCCCTGATGGATCAGTGAATCAGGGCCATTCAGCACGTTAAAATCGGCAATATCCTGTACCGCATCGAGGAACCCCTTCAGGCTTTCATAACTGCCTGCGCTGTCTTTGATGCCGATAATATTCGGATGTTTTGCCAGCGCCCGCGCGGTTTGCGGTTCGATTGTATTGCCCGTTCGCGCCGGGATGTTGTACAGAAACACCGGAACGCTCAGCGCGTCGGCGATGGCGGTATAGTGGCTGATAAGCTCCTCCTGTTTAAGCGGCACGAACCACGGGGTGATCACCGATACTGCGTCAACCCCCAGTTTTTCAATTTGCTTACCCAGACGAATGGTTTCGCGGGTGGATACTTCGCCAATGTGCGCGACCACCGGTGCTTTTCCGGCGGCTTCTTCCACGCAGGCTTTGGCGACGGCGACTTTTTCCGCCTCATTGAGTACAAAGAACTCGCCGTTGGTACCGCCGCAGAAAATACCGTTGCCCGCCGCCATCTGCCGCCGGACCTGCTGTTTCAGCGCCGGGATGTTCACTGCGCCATCGACGGAAAAAGGTGTGACAATGGCGGTCAAAACGCCGGTAATTGAATTGCTCATTCTGGTTTATCTCCCTGGTTTTATAGCTGTGGAAACAGCGTGCGATAAATCGCCTGGACCTGGTCCTGGTTGACGCTGCATGGTGCGTTATTCATTAACCGTTTAACGTTAAGCGCTGCTTCGCTGAGTTCGCCGATGCTCTGCTGCGGGACGCCCAGGGTGGCGAGGTTGTCGGGCAGCTGTAGTTTTTTCACCAGCGCTGCAAGCCAGGCTACCAACGCGTGTGATTTTTCTTCAGCGCTGAGAGTCAGGTCGGCATCGGGAAGCAGTTCCCAGACCTGGGCGAATTTTTCCACCGCATGCGGACGCACCACTTTCATACAGGGTGCCAGCAGGATGGCGTTCGCCACGCCATGGGGCAGATGATACTTGCCGCCCAGAGGATAGGAGAGAGCGTGGACCAGGTGGGTGCCCGCATGGTTAATCGCCACCCCGCCATAATAAGAGGCCCACAGCATCTCCAGTTTAGCCGTCAGATTCTGCGGATCGGTCACCGAAAGCTCGATATTGCGTACCAGCTTGTGCAGGCCAATCAACGCGGCGTTATCGCTAATCGGATTAGCGACCGTTGAGGTAAAGCATTCAAGCAGATGGCATAGCGCATCAATGCCGGTAGAAGATGCGATATGCGCGGGCATGCTGGTGGTTAACTCCGGCAGCAGGGCGACATAGTCCGGCAACAGTACCGGAGAGATAATCCCCACTTTGGTGTTCTGTTCCGGGATCGCCAGGATCGCGTTTGGTGTGGCTTCGGAACCGGTTCCCGCCGTCGCCGGGATCAATAATGATGCCACTTTCTGCTGCGGTTTTTCTCCCTCCAGCAGCGCGGTCAGCCCCGGCGAGCTGGGATGCAGCAGGACGGAGAGCAGCTTGGTCACATCCAGAACGCTGCCGCCACCGATCCCCACCACCATTTCCGGCTGGTCTGCGGTGACGAGACTATAGATCTGCGCCATATCATGCTGGCTCGGTTCGGCGGGAACCGCATCAATCATCTGTACCTGACGGCCTTCATCTTCCAGAAGCGCGCGAATCCGCCGCGTGGCGTCGAGTTTGCCAACATTGGTATCGGTGATCAGCAAAATCCGTTGTTTGCCTGCCAGCAGCGGGCGCAGGGCGGTAAACGCGCCCGCGCCGCTAATCAGAGTGCTGTTAATGGTTGCCACGTCTCTCTCCTGTCATTTGAATGATTGAATTTAATCATTCATGCTCGTATCACTCGCTTAGTGGAGAGAAGTTATAATTTATACAGCGAGTGAATAAATTGAACTTGCTCACATTTAATCAATTGTGATTGAATATAATCATTATCAGCTTCCAACAGCGAGATAAGGGATAACGATGGGCAGTGGCGATAATAAGGTGCTGGTGCTGGTGCTGGCTGATGACTTCACTGGCGCTAATGACGCAGGCGTTAGCCTGGCGGAGAGCGGAATGCGGGTTGAGGTGGCGTTCACTGCGGATTATCAAGGTGAGGCGCAGGCATTAATCCTCAATAGCGACAGTCGCGCGTTGACGGGTGAAGAGGCGGCGCGGCGTGTCACGCATTTACTACAGGCGGTCTGGCCACGTTTTCAGCCGCGGTGGATGGTGAAAAAAATCGACTCCACGCTGCGGGGGAATCCTGGTGCGGAGCTGGACGCCGCGATGCGGGCGATGAATTGCCGGGTGGCGGTTCTGGCGCCTGCTTTCCCGGCTGCCGGGCGGGTCACGCGCGGCGGTCAGTGCTTTGTGCATGGTTTACCGGTTGATGAAACGGAGTTCGCCAGCGACCCGAAAACACCGGTGCGTAGTGCGGATATTGCCACCGTCGTGGCGCAGCAGAGCGACTGTCGTTGTTTGCACGTGTCGCTGGATAAGCTGGCGACAGAACTGGCCTGTCCGGCCAGCATACCGCGCGTGCTGATTGTTGATGCGGAAGTGAATCACCAACTGGATGCGGTTATCGCCGCGGTAATGGATACGGAGCAGCACGTGCTGTTGGTGGGCTCGGCGGGTTTATGTGACGCGCTGGCGCGCAAGCTGAGCACCGTGCAGCATGGGCCGTTGCTGGCGGTTGTTGGTTCGATGAGTGAAATCGCTCAGCAGCAGGTTGCCAGTCTGAGTACCCATCCGCGGGTAACGCGGATCGATATTGATGTCGCCAGGGCTTTCGATGGCGATGCAACAACGGATGCCCGGCAAATTGCCGCGGTATTGAACGGAAATAATCATTGTGTGCTCACTACGCGGCCCGATAGCGCGGCGCGAAAGGGGATTGATGGTCTGTGCCATCAGTACGGCGTGGATCGTGCTGCGCTTGGGGAACGTATTTGCTGGTATCTGGCGCGGGTCAGCCAACTAGCTATCGCGCAGAGTCAGCCAGGCGCGCTCTATTTATCCGGCGGCGATGTAGCCATCGCTGTGGCCCAGGCGCTGGGCGCAAGCGGATTTCATATTACGGGTCGTGTGGCGCAGTGTGTGCCGTATGGCAATTTTCTGGGGAGTCGCTGGCAACGGCCGGTAATGACCAAGGCAGGCGGATTCGGCACGGCAACCACATTGCTGGAGGTCGTGAATTTTATTGAGGAGAAAATGAGTGACTAACATCATTGCGGTAACGATGGGTGACCCGGCTGGCATTGGTCCGGAAATTATTATTAAATCTCTGGCAACGGGGAAACTGAGCGGCGCGCCGGTGGTCGTGGTGGGCTGTGCGCAGACGCTGCGGCGGGTTATGGCGAAAGGAATTACTCCGCGTGCTGAGCTTCGCGTCATTGATAATCCCGGACAGGCGCAGTTTACGCCTGGCACCATTAATGTGATTGATGAGGCACTGACCGATCCGGAAGGATTGCGCGCCGGGGAGGTGCAGGCGCAGGCTGGCGATTTGGCTTACCGTTGCATCAAGCATGCCACGGCGCTGGCGCTGGCCGGTGACGTTTCGGCGATTGCCACCGCACCGCTAAACAAAGAGGCGCTGCATCTGGCCGGGCATCATTTCCCGGGGCATACTGAAATGCTGGCGCATCTGACGCAAACCAAAGATTTCGCGATGGTGCTGTATACGGATAAGCTAAAAGTTATCCATATATCCACACACGTTGCGTTGCGTCACTTCCTTGATAACCTGAATCAGACGCGCGTGGAGACGGTTATTGCTATCGCCGATAGCTTTCTGCGCCGTGTCGGCTTCAGCAATCCGCGTATTGCCGTCGCTGGCGTTAATCCTCACGCCGGCGAAAATGGCCTGTTTGGCGATGAAGAGATCCGTATCGTTGGTCCGGCGGTCGCAGCGATGAAAGCCAAAGGGCTCAACGTTACCGGCCCCTGTCCGCCGGATACGGTATTTATGCAGTGCCATGAAGGGATGTTTGATATGGTGGTGGCGATGTATCACGATCAGGGCCATATTCCGCTAAAATTACTCGGATTTTATGATGGGGTGAATATCACGGCCGGACTGCCGTTTATCCGGACTTCCGCAGACCACGGGACGGCGTTTGATATTGCCTGGACAGGCAAAGCCAAGTCTGACAGCATGACGACCTCTATTGAGCTCGCCATGCAAATAGCACAGGAATAATATGAAGGGATATAACCGGTTAGAGCAGATTATGGATTTTCTGAAGAGCCATAATCTGGTGACAGTCGACCAACTGGTCACGGTGACCAGCGCGTCGCCAGCAACCATTCGCCGCGATCTGATTAAACTCGATGAGGAAGGGGTGATCAGCCGCACACATGGCGGCGTGACGCTTAACCGGTTTATACCTTCCCAGCCGACGACGCAGGAGAAATCTCAGCGCAGTCGGCAGGAGAAACACGCCATCGCCAGCCTGGCGGCGACATTAGTCAACCCCGGAGACGCGATTGTGTTGGATGCCGGCACGACGATGATCGAACTGGCGCGGCAAATTACCCATCTGCCGTTGAGGGTTATCACCAGCGATCTGCATATTGCGCTGTTTCTCTCGGAATTCAGGCAAATTGAAGTCACCATTATTGGCGGGCGCATTGATGATAGCAGCCAATCCTGCATCGGCGATCACGGTCGTCGGCTGTTGCAAAATATCTGGCCCGATCTGGCATTTGTAAGCTGTAACGGCTGGGATCTGGAGAAGGGCGTGACCTCGCCAACGGAAGAAAAGGCGGCACTGAAGCGCGATTTAATCGCTAATGCCCGGCGGCGGATATTGCTGGCGGACAGCTCTAAATACGGGGCCTGGTCGCTGTTTAACATTACGCACCTGGACTCACTAACCGACATTATCACCGATAATCATCTGCCGGAAGAGACGCGCGACGCCCTGGCGCATATTCATCCCCGGCTGCTCATTGCCGATTAGCCGGGAAGACGATTTACGGCAGACGGGCGATATTGGCCTTAATAACATCAATTGAGTGGCGGAATTTCTCCGCTTCATCATCGGCTAACTGCAGCTCAATAATCTGCTGCACGCCGCTTTGTGTCAGTACCGCCGGGACGCCTGCCGCCGCGCCGCTCACGCCATATTCCCCTTCGAGAATGCACGATACGGCCAGCGCACGATGGCTACCGGTGAAAATATTACGACAAATCTCGGCGATGGTGCCGGCGACGCCATACTCGGTACAGCCTTTTCCTGAGTAAATCTCAAACCCCAGTTTGCGCACCTTTTCGGCAATTAACTCCCGGTCGAGGATTTTGCCGGTATGTTTTTGATAGACGTCGCCAATGGCGGAGCCGTAAACCGCCGAATGCGACCAGACCGGAAACTGGGTGTCGCCATGTTCGCCGAGAATAAAAGCATCGATACTTTGCGCGCCGATATTCAGCGCCTGCGCCAGTATCCGCCGTAAACGCGTGGTGTCGAGCCAGACGCCGGTGCCCAGCACCTGACTACGCGGCAGACCTGAAAGCTGCCACACCTGCCAGGTGATAATGTCGCAGGGGTTGGTGGCGATCAAAAAGATGCCGTTGAAGCCATTCGCCATCATCTGCGGAACGAGGCTTTGGACAATTTTTGCCGTGTTAGTCAGCTCGTCCAGACGGGTTTGCCCTGGCTTCAGCGCGCCACCGGAAACGGTGATCACCGCGATATCGACATCCGCGCAGTCGCTGGCTTCCCGCGTGGAAATGGTCATCATCCCCGGCATATAGGCCGCCGCATCGCTCAGATCCTGTGCATGGGCGTCGGCGCGGGCTTTGTTCAGATCAACGAGGATCAGCTCCTCGCAAATATTTTGATTTAACAAAGCGTAGGCTGCGGAAGCGCCGACGTTGCCGACCCCGATAATCATCACTTTGCGCGCTTTGGTATTCATCGCATTCTCCTGATAACAGACGTCGTGTCGCAAAATTACTGCGTCTCAAGGTGTTGGCGCAAGCGAGGAGGGGATCTATAAGTTAATGCTATGGCAGTGAAGTGTATGCCCTGCGCTACAGTGCGCTGAAAAAAGGAGCGTATTTATGTACACCATCGCCGCGATCCCGCCAGACCATCCGGATCTGAATGCCTTAATTGCCCAACTGGATGCTTACCAGCAGGCGCTTTACCCGGCAGAAAGCAATCATTTGATCGACCTTAGCGCCCTGCCGCCGGCGTCGGTGATTGCGCTGCTGATCCGTGATACCGCGTTACGACCGGTCGGCTGTGGGGCGATTGTGCTCGGTGAAGAGGGATTTGGCGAGATGAAACGCGTATTTATCGACCCAAATCATCGCGGTCAGCAACTGGGAGAAAAACTGCTGACGGCCCTGGAGAAAGAAGCGCTACGTCGGGAATGCCATACCGTGCGTCTGGAAACCGGTATTCATCAGCATGCCGCCATCACCTTATATACCCGCAATGGCTACCAGACTCGTTGCGCCTTTGCGCCGTATCAGCCCGATCCGCTGAGCGTCTTTATGGAGAAACTGCTGCTTGCCGATCTTCGTTCAGCAGCGCTATAAACGCGTCAAGCTGGCGGGTTTTTGCCCCGCGCCGCCATATTAGCCAGGTGGTCAGCCAGCGCCACTCTTCGGCCAGCGGCCAGGCGGAAACCTGCTGGTGGCCAGGCATACTCTCCAGCATACTGCGCGGGATCAGCGCCAGTCCTGCGCCTGCAATCACGCAGGCCAGCATCCCGTGATAAGACTCCATCTCATGGATCCGTCCCGGCGTCGCACGGTCAGCATGAAACCAGTTTTCAAAATGGCGGCGGTAGGAGCAGTTGGCGCGAAACGCGTAGACACTGGCGCCGTTAACCTCGCTGGCCCGTGAGATGGGCGAGTGACCAAAGGGGGCGACGATCATCATCTCTTCCGGGAATACCGGGAGCCCTTCCAGCCCCGGATGGACCAGCGGTCCGTCAACAAAGGCCGCGCTGAGTTTCCCTTCCAGCACCCCGTCGATCATCGCCCCGGAAGGGCCGGTTGAAAGGGCCAGATGAATCTTTGGGTAGCGCTGGTTATAGTGCGCCAGGGTGGGAGAGATCCGCACCGCGGCGGTACTTTCCAGCGATCCGAGTGAAAATAACCCCTGTGGTTCATCGCCGGCAACGACCATGCGAGCTTCCTCAACCAGGGCCAGGATCTGCTGGCTATAGCGTAAAAAGCTGTGGCCGGCGGGCGACAGACGCAGGCGCTGGTTTTCACGAATGAACAATTCGACGCCGAGGCCCGCCTCCAGTTGACGAATGCGCGTGGTCAGGTTCGAAGGCACGCGGTGTACCTTCTGTGCGGCCTGGGTGATGCTGCCAGTGCTGGCGACGGCGTTAAACATCTCGAGCTGGCTCAGGTCCATAGTATTCTTCTTTAGTGAATGGGTTGCTTAATATTATTCAGTTTTAATGAATGGAAGGGTAAGCCAGAATAAGGTGACTTCGCAATCAACACAGAGAGAAAAACGATGAATTTATCTGCGACTCATGCGGTTTCCGTGAGCCCGGCCACCGGAGAGACGGTGTCATCTCTGCCCTGGGCGACTGAACAACAGGTCGATTCCGCTATTGCCCTTGCGGAACAGGCTTATCGCCAGTGGCGTAACGTCGGCGTGGCAGAGCGGGCGGCGGCATTGCGTAAAGTCGGCAGCGTGATGCGCGCCCGTAGCGAGGCGCTGGCGCAGATGATTAGCCGCGAAATGGGTAAACCGATAGCCCAGGCGCGTGGTGAAGTTGCTAAATCGGCTAACCTTTGCGACTGGTATGCTGAACACGGCCCGGCGATGCTGAATACCGAAGCGACCCTCGTGGAAGAGAATAAAGCCGTCATAGAGTACCGCCCGATGGGCGCTATCCTCGCCGTCATGCCGTGGAACTTCCCGGTGTGGCAAGTGCTGCGCGGCGCGGTGCCGATTCTGCTGGCGGGCAACAGCTATCTGCTGAAGCATGCGCCGAACGTGCTGGGCAGCGCGGCGATGATCGGCGAAATTTTCACTGCGGCGGGCGTGCCGGATGGCGTGTTTGGCTGGGTGAATGCCACTAACGAGGGTGTTTCGCAAATAATTAACGATTCACGTATTGCGGCGGTCACCGTGACCGGCAGCGTGCGGGCCGGGAAGGCCATCGGCGCTCAGGCCGGCGCGGCATTGAAAAAATGCGTATTAGAACTGGGCGGTTCCGATCCGTTTATCGTGCTTAACGATGCCGACCTTGATGAGGCCGTGACGGCAGCGGTGATTGGTCGCTACCAGAATACCGGGCAGGTCTGTGCCGCCGCGAAACGTTTTATTGTCGAAGCAGGGATTGCCGATGCCTTTACGCAGAAATTTGTTGCCGCCGTTGCCGCGCTAAAAATGGGCGATCCGCGCGATGAGCAAAACTATCTCGGGCCGATGGCGCGTTTTGATCTGCGCGACGAGCTGCATGAGCAGGTGCTGGCGACCCTAAGCGAAGGGGCGACCCTGCTGCTTGGCGGGGAGAAAATCGAAGGCGCGGGCAACTATTACGCCCCGACGGTGCTTGGCCGCGTCACCGCGGAGATGACCGGTTTTCGCCAGGAGCTCTTTGGCCCGGTGGCGACCATCACCGAAGCCCGTGACGCAGACCATGCGCTGGCGCTGGCAAACGACAGCGAGTTTGGTCTGTCGGCAACAGTCTACACCACCAGCGAAGAGCAGGCGCAGCGTTTCGCCAGGGATCTGGAATGCGGTGGCGTGTTTATCAATGGCTACTGCGCCAGCGATGCCCGCGTGGCGTTTGGCGGCGTGAAGAAAAGCGGATTTGGTCGCGAGCTATCCCACTTCGGCCTCCATGAATTCTGCAATGTGCAGACCGTCTGGAAAGATCGCCGCTAAGCCCTGACTGTTCCTCCGGTTGCGCAGTGGCGTGCCGCGCAATCGGGGAATTGCATCAGTTTTCTGCTTGCGCACGTTATTCCGTTTATCCCTGACAGAAAAGCAAATAAGAAACAGGCTGTTTCTCGGTGCGTTGTGCGCCTATAATTAGCGCCCGAATTTTGTTGTTGGCAAGGAGCCTCGCGTGGCGATGGTAATAAATAACGCAATGCTCGATGCCATTTTGGCTGAAGTCAGGCCGCTGATTGGGCGCGGTAAAGTCGCGGATTACATTCCGGCACTGTCACGCGTCAGCGGCGATAAGCTCGGTGTCGCTATCTGCACGGTGGACGGGCAGCACTACAGCGCGGGTGACGCGCATGAGCGTTTCTCCATTCAATCTATCTCGAAGGTCCTGAGCCTGGTGGTGGCGATGAATCACTATCAGGAGGATGAGATCTGGCGGCGAGTCGGCAAAGATCCTTCCGGTCAACCCTTTAATTCCCTTTTGCAACTGGAAATTGAACAGGGCAAACCGCGCAATCCCTTTATTAACGCCGGGGCGCTGGTCGTCTGCGATATGCTGCAAAGTCGCCTTAGCGCGCCGCGTCAGCGAATGCTGGAAATCGTCCGTCGTCTGAGTGGTGTGGGCGATATCGCTTATGATCCGGTGGTTGCCCGTTCTGAATTTGAACACTCGGCGCGTAATGCTGCGATTGCGTGGTTGATGAAATCCTTCGGCAACTTTGATAATGATGTCGCCACGGTGCTGCAAAACTATTTCCACTATTGTTCGCTGGAAATGAGCTGTGCCGAACTGGCGCGTACTTTCCTGTTTCTGGCTGACGGCGGCATTGCGGCACACCTTGAAACGCCGGTTATCGCGCCGATTCAGTCGCGGCAGGTCAATGCGCTGATGATGACCAGCGGCATGTACCAGAATGCCGGTGAATTTGCGTGGCGCGTTGGTTTACCCGCGAAATCTGGCGTCGGCGGCGGGATTGTGGCTATCGTGCCGCAAGAGATGGTGATTGCGGTCTGGAGCCCGGCGCTTGATGACGCCGGGAACTCGTTGGCCGGGATCGCGTTACTGGAAAAGCTTACCCGGAGACTGGGAAGGTCGGTATTCTGATGGCGTCAATCGAAAATCTGTTTACCCGTTTACAACGTTCGTCTTTTCGCGCTCGCTTTCGGCTCGGCGCTAAGGAACGGCAATATTGCCTGGATAAGGGGCCCGACGTTATTGATCAGCATGCGGCTGATTTTATCGCCAGACGGCTGGCGCCGGCGGTAATTCCTAACGACGGTAAGCAGACGCCAATGCGCGGCCATCCGGTATTTATCGCGCAACATGCGACGGCGACCTGTTGTCGCGGTTGTCTGGAAAAGTGGCACGCTATCCCGCGCGGTCGGGCGCTCAGCGAAGGCGAGCAGCGTTATGTCGTGCAGGTGATTCATCACTGGCTGGTGATCCAGATGAATACTGACGCATAATTCATCCGGCGCCGGTGGATGCCGGATAATTATTCTCATGATACAATAAATCGCTAACTGATTATTAACACAATAAGTGTCTGAAACAATTAGACGGATCATCATGAATGTCTTCACTGTCAATTCGGTCATTCTCGCTGTTTCGTGAGGATCATCGCCTGCGCGACGCGCTGGTGTTGTTCACGTTAACAGTACTTCTGCACTTACTTGGCGGAATGCTGCGCCTTGTACAGGAACTGTCATTCTTCTGGCCGCTCAATGCCGTGATGGCAGGGATTTTTGCGCGTTATGTCTGGCTAAATCGCAGTTATTTTTACGCCGTCTGTTTTGCCGCCATGCTTATCTGTGACGGTTTAACCTCTCGTTGGGGAATGGGATTCGCCTCTGTCCTGATTAATTTCTCCAATATTGTCTTTATTGTCACTCTGGCGCAGCTCATCTTATGGGATAAGCGGCGGACAGATTCGATGCCGGGGCCGATTAACGCGCTGAGTTTATTTTGCTACTGCCTGTTCGCCGCGCTGCTCTGTGCCGCCATCGGGGCGCTGGGGTCGGTGGATGTTGAACGCGCCACCTTCATTCCCCAACTGGCGGACTGGTTTAGCGAACAATTCTCGACCGCTGTGCTAATCCTGCCGTTTATTTTGACCCTCACGCTGCCTTCTGCGTCAGGCGCTTTTCGTCTGCGTCAATTGTTGCCGGTGATTGCGCTGGTGTTGTCGATCGGGCTCGGCGTTGCTGTGGGCGGGGCCGGAAGCATTACTTTCCCTTTACCCGCGCTGATCTGGTGTGCGATTCGCTATCCCTTACCGCTGACCTGCCTGTTAACCTTTATAACCGGGATTGGTGAAATTCTGCTGGTCGCTAATTCGCTTATCCATTTCTCTGCCGATGCCCGGATGCAGCCGTGGCAACTGTTTTCGACGCGTCTGGGGATCGCGGCCATGTTAATTAGCCCGGTTATTGTCGCTTCCAGCGTCGAAGCGATTAATAACCTGGTTAAACAGCTGGCGTTGCGCGCTGATTTTGATTTTCAGACAAGGGTCTATTCCCGCTCGGGGTTATGTGAGGCGCTGAAACATCAGCCTCTGCCATCTGACAGGTTATTAACGATCATGGTGCTGGATATTGATGGCTTCAAGCAGATCAATGAACAATGGGGATATGAGTGCGGAGACTGCGTGCTGGCTCAGTTTGCCCAACAGGTGCGGTTGCTGGTGGGGGAAAAGGGGATGGTGGCGCGTATTGGCGGGGAAGAGTTTGTCGTCGCAGCGCAGACCTCATCAGCGCAAGAGGGGCAAATGCTGGCGGAGACCATTCGCCAGGGCATTGCGTCGCATTCCTTTATCTGGGGGCAAAACAAAATCCAGTTAACGCTCAGTATTGGGCTGGAGAGTCAGAATCCGGGAACCTTAAGGGTGAGCGAACTGTTCAATCAGCTACTAAGGGAAGCCGACGATAATATGATTCAGGCAAAAAAATCCGGCTGCAATCGTATTTACACCGAAAAACTGGCGGAAAGTTCGCCATAAGAAAAGCCGATGATACTGGTGCTTGTGTTAAATATGGATTAAAAACATAGTGATGTGGTCAATTTCGGGGAGTGACCTATGACCACATCTTTCTCTCTACGCACGCTGTCGCGTGACGATATTCTTGAATTCCTTCCTCAGCTTACGGATGTCCTCGTCAGTTGCGTTAATGGCGGCGCGTCGGTGAGCTTTATGCTTCCTTTCGCCCCGGAAACCGCAACGGCATTCTGGCTAAAAATAGCGCAGAGCGTGGCTAACGGTGAACGCATTGTCATCGCGGCGGTAGATGCTCGGCAGCAACTCGTTGGTACGGTACAACTGGTTATCGACCAGGCGGAAAACCAGCCGCACCGTGCCGATGTTGCTAAACTTCTGGTTCACCAAAATGCACGTCGCCAGGGGCTGGCAAATGCGTTGATGATCAGACTGGAAGAAATAGCCCGGGAATACGGAAAGAGCGTGCTGGTGCTGGATACGGCCACTGGTAGCGGGGCAGAAAGCTTTTACGCCCAGTGCGGCTGGGAAAAAGCTGGCGAAATTCCGCGCTATGCGTTGATGCCGGATGGAGAGCTGAGCGCGACATCGCTGTTCTATAAATTCCTCTGATCGCGCTGATATTGCATACAGCTTTGATCAAAACAGGGTTTCATTGATATAAAAACCTGATAACTTATTAGACCAATTTATCAGGTTGTATGACTACTCTGTGAGGAAACTGATTGTGAAAACATTAAACCGCCGTGATTTTCCGGGCGCGCAGTACCCTGAACGCATCATTCAGTTTGGTGAAGGCAACTTTTTGCGGGCGTTTATTGACTGGCAGATCGATCTGTTAAACGAACATACCGATCTGGGTTCCGGGGTCGTGATCGTGCGTCCGATTGACAGCGCATTCCCACCGTCGCTCAGCACCCAGGATGGCCTTTACACCACCATCATTCGCGGTCTGAATGAGAAGGGCGAAGCGGTGAGCGACGCGCGTCTGATTCGTTCGGTAAACCGGGAAATCAGCGCCTATGCGGATTACGATGAACTGTTGCGTCTGGCGCATAACCCGGATATGCGGTTTGTGTTTTCCAATACCACTGAAGCCGGGATTGCCTACCATGCCGGCGACCATGTTGATGATACGCCGCCGGTGAGCTATCCGGCGAAGCTCACCCGCCTGCTGTTTGAGCGCTATAGCCATTTCTCAGGCGCGGCGGATAAAGGCTGGGTCATCATCCCTTGCGAACTGATTGATTATAACGGTGAAGCCCTGCGCAAACTGGTACTGCGCTATGCGCAGGAGTGGGGGCTGCCGGACGCGTTTGTGACCTGGCTGGATGACGCCAACGCGTTTTGCTCAACGCTGGTGGACCGCATCGTGACCGGTTATCCGCGCGATGAAGCCGCGCAGATCGAACAGCAGTTGGGCTATAAGGATGCCTTCCTCGATACGGCAGAGCATTTCTATCTGTTCGTGATCCAGGGGCCGAAATGGCTGGCTGCAGAGCTTCGCCTTGATAAATTGCCGCTTAATGTGCTGATTGTTGATGATATTAAGCCCTATAAAGAACGTAAAGTGGCGATTCTCAACGGGGCACATACCGCGCTGGTTCCGGTAGCCTTCCTGGCGGGGCTGGATACCGTTGGCGAAGCGATGAATGACGCGGAAATCTGCTCTTTTGTTGAGCAAGCGATTTACCAGGACATTATCCCGGTTCTCGATCTGCCGCGCGATGAGCTGGAATCGTTTGCCAGGGCGGTTACCGGGCGTTTCCGTAACCCGTACATCAAACACCAGCTGCTCTCGATCGCCCTTAACGGGATGACTAAATATCGTACCCGTATTCTGCCGCAGTTGCTGGCCGGGCAGAAGAAGACGGGCAAGCTCCCGGCGCGGCTGACCTTTGCACTGGCGGCGCTGATCGCGTTTTATCGCGGCGAGCGTGATGGCGAGAGTTATCCGGTGCAAGACGACGCCGAGTGGGTAGCACGCTATCAGGCGCTATGGGCTGACCATCGTGACGCGCAGATCAGTACCAGAAAACTGGTACACACGGTGCTGGCTGTGGAATCCCACTGGCAGCAGGATCTGACAAAAGTCCCTGGGCTGGTTGAGCAGGTGACGCGGGATCTGGATACCATTCTGCGCGATGGCATGCGTGCGGCTGTTAAACCGTTGTGTTGATTACAGATTAGCTTTCCCGGGGTTAAATGCCACTCGCAGAGTATCCCGCAGGCGCAATATAGCCCGTCATCTGTGTGTTCAGTTTCGCTCTGGTGTCATCGAGGGAGTGGGCTGGGCTCACTCTCATCCGTTGGCCGCCGTTCTGGTGGCCAGTTGGCGGTTGTGATGCGGATCAGAACGGACAACGATTTTCTTTGAAAGGCATAACTGAACGGACGGTGCCCCGACATCGTTGGGTTTTCATTTTTCATTAGTTACAACATACTATTAATTTACCCCCATAGCGCAAATTTTAAGACCGTGCCAACCCCGTCTGGCAGCAAAACGGGAAATTAAGCGAAAAGATGAATTGTGTGCCTATGCTTGAAGAAATGATCCGACAGGAAAATAATGGATTATCCGTATGAGGAGACAGATCGATGGCCATTGAGGTTCGTGAAGTGGGTCAGCAGGACAAAGCACAGTGGTTGCTGCTTTGGGAAGGCTATACTGGGTTTTATGGTAACCCACAGCGAGAAGAGGTCACGGAGTATACCTGGCAGCGTATGCTTGATCCCGGTTCATCGGTTTTAGGTCGTGTGGCGGTAGTGGATAACCGGGTGGTGGGGTTTGCGGTATGTGTGCTGCATGAAGGAACATGGGTGACAACGCCCATTTGCTATCTGGAAGATCTGTTTGTTGCCCCGCAGGTGCGCGGCCGCGGTATCGCCAGAACATTGATGCAGGCGCTGCATAAGGAAGGAAAAGAGAAAGGGTGGTCGCGACTCTACTGGCATACCCGAACCGATAACCCGGCCCGGCATCTGTATGATGAATTTACGCCAGCGGATGACTATGTTCGTTATCGTGTGACGCTCTGAAAGTCGGAAATTAAGAAGTTATTAAGATTTTCCCTGTAAAACAGGGGAAACGACTCAGGAGAAACAAAATGGAAAAACGCATAGAGGCGGTTGTCAATTTAATTATGTTTCTTTCATTGCTGGCTACGGCGTGGGATCTCTCCCTGGTGCATCATCTTTCCTGGTAAACCGGACGATACGGCGCCGCCGGTGCCGTGATTTTATCCTTCTGCTGCCGACGACCGACGGGCGACGATAAACAGGCGAGGAAACAGCAGTAATACTTTTCCGTTACGCTGTAACTTATAGTGCTGCTTAAGCAGTTCCAGATAACGCTTAAGAAATCTCTCCCGTTGCTGATCATCCAGCGGTTGTAAAAATGGCCGAAGGCCTGTCGACTGTAGCCAGTCAATAATAGCCTGATGCGAATCGAGGGGATGATAGTAAGTTGTACGCCAGATATCCACCTCGCAGCCGCATGCGGTCAGAATATCGTAATACGCCTGTACACCGGGTAACGGAAGGCGCCCCCCTTGCGGAAAATCCAACTCTTCCGCTACCTGCCGCATCAGGGTATGTGAGGGTTCCTGCCAGTTATCAGGCATTTGTACCGCCAGCACACCGTTTTTCGCAAGATTATTCACCAGATGAGGAAGGAGCCGCTGGTGATCCGTCAGCCACTGCAATGAAGCATTAGCGTAAATCACGTCAGCCGGGCGTGCAGGATGAAAGGTGGTGATATCCGCATTGATAAACTGGCAGTCGGGTAGCGTTTGCGCGGCCTCTTGCAGCATCGCCGGTGAATTATCGACGCCGACAATCGTCGCTTCTGGCCAGGCATCGCGTAACAGTGCGGTGCTGTTGCCCGGCCCGCAGCCCAAATCTACCGCCAGTCTGACGGGATGATGGGCGATGCGGGCGAGGAGTTCAGCGGCGGGGCGCGTGCGTTCCGCGCCAAATTTCAAATACAGAGAAGGATTCCAGTCTGCCATAGGGGGCTCCGGTTGAGGGATAATCCACCACCAGCATATACTGCAATGCTTATCTGGCAAAGCGTCGGCAACATCATCATAACAATCTCGGCCATACTGCAATTTACAGGCGAGTCCTCACCCTGTCCGCACAGGGAAGTCTGGTTACCAGGATTCGTGTCTGCCAAATTTGTCGCTCTCTGGCTGCATTGTTCGCTCCGCGGTGGTCAACGCATGCGCGGTTTAAATTAGTTGTGGTATATACCCGTCATACTTCAAGTTGCATGTGCGTTGGCTTTCCTCGTTCACCCCAGTCACGTACTGGAGTACGCTCCCGGGGATTCACTGCATCGCCGCCTTCCTGCAACTCGAATAATTTAGGGTATATCTCTTATTTAAAATCACAAATAAATAACATCTGTGTTATTTATTGAATATAATTACTGATGGCCAACATGGCAGCAAAATGCCAGACATTTAAAATGCAATGGCCATATATCTTCACCACAACGAAAGGTCAAATTGTTTTTTGCCATGCTGTGTAAATAATTATAGAGAAACTTCATTTATATATTTAGCTGAAAAATCGCGTTTAATTATTCTGATGAGTGTGATTTAATTCATCGGTCGTTTTATTGTGAATATCATTATGATCCAGTCCATACAGGTATTATTCAAACAAGCAACCCGGCGCAGGCTTCGTATACGCGCAGGGCTTGTTATGGCCTGTTGGCTACTACTTAATCTTCAGTTAGCTGTCGCAGCGCATCATAGCGGGCAGCAGCAACCGGTCACAACGCAGCTTCAGGTTCATCATGTTGTCGATGGTAGGGTGATTATGCCGGGTATGGAAAACGCAGGCCAGAAAGTGATCTGCGATAAACACTGCGGCCCGGATAGCGCACAGCCTAACGCTTCCACCTCGCTACAACTGAATGCATTGACTGGCGACACCGCCTTAGTTGTTGTTTCTCCACAACAGGAGATTTGCGCTGAACGTATAGACTGGCATACGCCGCCCGTCACTGGCCCACCGGCTGAAATACGCTTCTGCCGCTTCAGAGAATAAATCACCGTTAAAAAACATCCATCAGATCGGCCCGGTTTGCGGGCGACTTACTGTTTTTTTCGGAGATTTTATTATGCGTTCGACCTCTATTTTTCTGGTTATCACCAGCGTTCTGACCCTTTCCACCGCTTCATTTATCGCCAGCGCTGAAGAGAGCGCCATGCATCACCATAATATGTCTGCAATGGCAGATATGCCGGGTATGAATTCGCAGGATAATAGCGCACCGATTTATTCCGCCAGCGGCGTAATAAAAGCCTGGCGTGACAATGCTGTCGCGATCGCCCATGGTCCGGTGACACAACTGAACTGGCCCGCGATGACCATGAGTTTTGCACTTGATGATTATCAGGGGGAAAAACTCATGGCAGGACAGCGGGTCGATTTTACCTTCCGTCAGACTGATTCCGGCTACGCGCTCGTTTCCATTACCGCGCTATAACGTCGGAGTCATTATGCACATCTTAAATAAGGCGGCCCTGGGGCTGCCACTTCTGCTGTTGCTGATATCAACCGGCGGGCAAGCGACGACGCTGACAGAAGCCTTATCGGCGGCGGAAAGTTATTCCGCCGAACTTTCCGCCAACGATTATCAGGTTAACGCATTAAAAAACAGGGCGGATTCCGCTCTGCAACTGCCCGATCCGAAGCTGAAACTGGGGATTGAGAATGTCCCGATCGGCGGAAACAACGGTCGTCGTCTGACCCGCGAGGGCATGACCATGGAAAAGGTCGGCATAATGCAGGAATACATCAGCAGCACCAAGCGCGAGCGTAAAGCCGACTCGATAACCGCCGAGGCGCGGCGAGCAGTCGCCAATGCGGATGTTATTCGCGCGAGACTTCAGCGGGAAACCGCTCAGGCGTGGCTGGATCTGGCGGTGGCGCAGAAGTCGCTGCGTTCGGTTCAGGCACTGATTAGCGAGACGTCCCGACAAATCGGGGTGCAAAAAGCGGGCGTCAGCAGCGACAGCGTCACGCCCGGTAGCGTGCTGGACGTTCAACTGGCGCTGAACGCCATGAGAAATGAGCAGGATAACGTCCGTCGCGACGTGCAGATTGCTCAGGCGCGGTTAATGCAGCTTACCGGCAAGGATGTCCGCGATATCTCCGGCCCGCTACCGCGTATCGAGCGATTGCCTGCCGATGAGGCCACCTTGCTTGAAGGCGTTAAGCTCCATCCGGAAGTGATTCAGGCGGCGCGAGAAGCCGATCTGGCAAAAGCGAAGTCGGGGCAGTCCGCCGTGGCGGCGATCCCCGATGTCGGGGTCGAGGTCTATTACGCCAGGCGCGGGGACGATTACGACGATATGGTCGGTGTGATGTTTACCGTCGACCTGCCTGTTTTTCAGGGTAAACGCCAGGACAAAGATCACGCCGCCGATGTCTCCCGCACCTATGAAGCCAATGATCGGTTGACCCTGCTGGTGCGCGAACACCAGGCGCAGCAGTATCAGTTGATCTCGCAATACCATGCCGCGAAAGCCATTTATGACCGCCAGCAAAACGACATTTTGCCGCTGCTGCGCAAAAAAGTGAGCCTCGTCAACGCCCGCTATCGGGCTGGCGGCGGTGGGCTGATGGAACTGCTCTCGGCCCGGCGTGATCTGCTTAACGGCGAGATCGCCAGTAATAATGCTGAGAAAGCGCTCGCTAATGCGTGGGCCGCCATTCGCTACCTTATTCCGCAGGATGTTAAATAATGAAGCTTAAATCTGTTCTTTTTTTTGTGGCGCTGGCCGTCATTCTTGCCATAACGGGTGGATACTGGCTGGGCTCGCGTAACGTGTCGATGTCATCCGTTGAGAAGCCGCACAACCCGGCGGAACGTAAAGTGCTGTACTGGTACGATCCGATGAGCCCCGGCACGCGGTTTGATAAACCGGGAAAATCACCGTTTATGGATATGGATCTGGTCCCGCGCTATGCCGATGAAGGCGAGGGGGATGACGCCGGTGGGGTGCGAATCAGCGCCCGTGTGCAGCAAAATCTTGGGGTGCGCACGGCTAACGTTTCCCGCCAGCCGCTGGCGCCGAAGCTAAATGCCTTCGGGACGGTCGCCATTGATGAGCGCAGCGTTGAGACGGTTCCGGCGTTGGCCACAGGCCTGATTGAGAAACTCCACGTCAACGCCTCTCAGCAGTTTGTTAAAAAGAACGAGGCGCTGGCGGAACTGTGGATTCCCCAGTGGGCGGCAGCCCAGCAGGAGTATCTGGCGGTGAGACAGCTTGGCGATCGCGGGCTGACTGCCGCCGCACGTGGCCGCCTGCAGCTGCAGTTTATGCCGGAAGCGATTATCCGCAGCGTCGAGCGCAGCGGCAAGCCGCAAACCCGCATGACCGTTCGTGCGCCGCATGAGGGGTATATCAGCAAGCTTGATGTCCGTACTGGCGCGCAGGTGACGGCAACGCAGCCGCTGTTCGAGCTGGCCAGCCTCGATCCGGTATGGATAGTGATTGATTATCCAGAAAACCAGGCCAGCTTGCTGCACGTTGGAAGTCAGGTGACGGCGACCACCCGCAGCTGGCCTGGCACCACCTTTCAGGGAACGGTGAGTGAACTGCTTCCTGACCTTGAGACCAGCACCCGCACGCTGAAAGCCCGCGTGGTCCTCACTAATCCGCAGCATCGGCTCAAACCGGGAATGTATGTAAACATCCAGTTGGTTGATGAGACTCAGGGGAGTGCGGTTCTGACTATTCCTGAAGAGGCGCTGATCGTTACGGGTGCCAGCAATCGGGTGCTGATCGCCGACGGCGAGGGGCATTTCCGACCGGTGGAAGTGATCGCCGGGCGTACGCAGAATGGTCTGGTTGAGATTAAATCCGGTCTTGCAGAGGGACAGAAAGTGGTCACCTCCGGTCAGTTCCTGATTGACTCCGAAGCCAGTCTGCGCAGCGCGTTGCCACAGCTTTCCGGGCAGAGCGAAGAGAGAAAAAACTACTCAACGCATGGCGTTATCAAAGCGCTGAACGGTGAGACGGTGACCATTGAGCATCAGCCGGTCGCCGAACTGAAATGGCCGGCAATGACCATGGATTTCGCTATTACGCCGCAGCAGCGCCAACAAATCCGCCCCGGCGAGTCGGTTATGTTTAGCTTTGCCCTTACCGATGACGGGGCGCGAATCACGACAATAATGCCGATGAGCGGCGCTAAGGAGTCGCTATGATTGCCGCCGTTATCCGTTGGTCATTGCGCAATCGCCTGCTGGTACTGTTGGCGGCGTTTATTATGGCGGCATGGGGCGTCTGGTCGCTCCAGCGCGCGCCGCTGGATGCTTTGCCCGATCTCTCCGATACCCAGGTGATCATTCGCGTTAGCTATCCGGGTAAAGCGCCGCAAATTGTGGAAGACCAGGTGACCTATCCGCTGACCACCACCATGCTGTCAGTGCCGGGGGCGAAAACCGTGCGCGGTTTTTCCATGTTTGGCGATTCTTACGTTTACATACTGTTCGATGACGGGACCGACCCGTACTGGGCGCGCTCCCGGGTACTGGAATATTTAAGCCAAATCCAGAGCAGTCTGCCGCCGGAAGCGAAAGCATCGCTGGGGCCGGACGCCACCGGTGTAGGTTGGGTGTTTGAATATGTGCTCACCGATAAAAGCGGTCAGCATAGTCTGGGCGATTTGCGGGCAATTCAGGACTGGATCATTAAATATGAACTGAAAACTGTGCCGGATGTTTCGGAAGTTGCCAGTGTTGGCGGGATGGTGAAAGTGTATCAGGTGATCCTCAATCCCGATCGGCTGCGGGCGCTGAATGTCACCCATGAACAGGTCATTAGCGCGATCCAGAGCGCCAACCAGGAAGGAGGCGGTTCAGTGCTGGAAATGGGCGAAGCGGAATATATGGTGCGCACCACCGGCTACCTGAAGTCTATTGATGATTTCAATCAGGTGGTAATCGCTTCGCGCAACGGCGTGCCGGTGCTGCTTTCCGACGTCGCCAGCGTGCGCCGCGGCCCGGCGATACGTCGCGGGGTCGCCGAGCTGAATGGCGAAGGCGAAGTGGCGGGCGGGATTATCATTATGCGCTCGGGCAAAAACGCCCTGACCACCATTAATGCGGTGAAGGCCAAACTGGCGGAGGTGAAAAAAAGCCTGCCCGCAGGAGTAGAGATTGTCCCGGTCTATGACCGATCGCAGCTGATTAAAAATTCGGTCGAAACCCTGACTCATAAGCTTATTGAAGAGTTTATCGTCGTTGCGCTGGTTTGCTCGCTATTTTTGTTCCACTTCCGCAGCGCGCTGGTGGCGATGATCACGCTGCCGCTGGGGATCCTCGGCGCGTTTATTGTCATGCACTATCAGGGCGTCAGCGCCAATATGATGTCGCTTGGCGGCATTGCGATAGCCATCGGGGCGATGGTCGATGCGGCAATCGTGATGATTGAAAATATGCATAAGGTACTGGAGCAGTGGCGGCACGATCATGCCGAACGCCAGCCATCTTCCGCCGATTACTGGCAGATAGCTCAGCGCGCGGCATCGGAAGTGGGGCCTGCGTTGTTTTGCAGTCTGTTGATTATCACCCTGTCGTTTATTCCGGTATTCACCCTTGAGGCGCAGGAAGGCAAGATGTTCGCACCGCTGGCGTTCACCAAAACCTGGTCGATGGCGGTGGCTGCAGGGCTGGGGATCACGCTGGTTCCGGTGCTGATGGGGTATTTCATTCGCGGCAAAATCCCTGATGAAACCGCCAATCCGCTTAACCGCTGGCTGATCCGCGCCTATGAGCCGCTGCTGGACAAGGTGTTGCAGTGGCCGAAAGTGACGCTGACGGTGGCCGGGCTGCTGCTGGTTGCCACGCTATGGCCGCTGTCCCGGCTTGGCAGCGAGTTTCTGCCGCAAATTGATGAGGGCGATCTGTTATATATGCCCTCGACGCTGCCGGGGATCTCCAGCCGTGAAGCCGGACGCCTGCTGCAACAGACTGACCGTCTGATTAAGACCATTCCAGAAGTGCAAAGCGTGTTCGGCAAGGCCGGACGGGCGGATAGCGCCACCGATCCGGCGCCGCTGACCATGCTGGAAACCACCATCCGGTTAAGGCCCAAAAGTGAATGGCGGCCCGGCATGACCATGGATAAGCTTATCAGCGAGCTGGACAATACGGTGAAGGTTCCGGGAATCGCCAACGTCTGGGTTCCGCCGATTCGTAACCGCCTGGATATGCTGGCGACCGGCATTAAAAGCCCGGTAGGCATCAAAGTGAACGGCAATAATCTTGCGGAAATTGAAAAAACCGCCGAGGAAATCGAACGCATCGTGCGTAACGTGCCGGGGGTGACATCGGCGCTGGCCGAACGCCTCGACGGTGGTCGTTATATTGATATCAATATTGACCGGGTGAAGGCGGCACGTTATGGCGTATCGGTGAAGGAGCTACAGTCGGTGGTCGCCAGCGTCGTGGGCGGCGATAACATCGGTGAGACCATTGAGGGGCGCGAACGCTATCCAATAAGCGTCCGCTATCCGCGTGAAATCCGCGACTCGCTGCAAAAGCTGCGCGATTTGCCGGTGGTAACGCGTGGCGGGGCGCAGGCGGCGCTCTCTGAACTGGCGGATATCGCCATCACTGATGGACCGCCGATGCTGAAAAGCGAAAATGCCCGCCTGTCGGACTGGATCTACGTCGATATTCGCGGGCGCGATCTGAAATCCGCCGTTGACGAGATGCAGAGTAACGTCAGCAAGCAGCTCACGCTGCCCGAAGGCGTCTCGCTGACCTGGTCCGGGCAGTATGAGTATCTGGAGCGCGCCACGGCGAAGCTGAAAATCGTGCTGCCATTTACCCTGATGATTATTTTTATCCTGCTTTACGTCACCTTCAGTAAGGTTAAAGACGCGCTGTTGATCATGGGCACCTTGCCGTTTTCACTGATCGGCGGCGTCTGGCTGCTGTGGTTGCTGGGCTACAATCTGTCGGTAGCGGCAGCCGTCGGCTTTATTGCCCTTGCGGGCGTGGCGGCGGAGTTCGGGGTGATTATGGTGCTCTATTTAAATCAGGCAATCGCCAAACGACACGGCCAGCTTGATGACCAAAGCCTCAACGAAGCGATCCATGAAGGGGCGGTGCTGCGTGTCCGTCCGAAAGTGATGACCGTGGCGACAATTATGGCCGGACTGCTGCCGATTATGTGGGGAGGCGGTACCGGCTCAGAGGTGATGCAGCGTATTGCCGCGCCGATGATCGGCGGGATGATTACCGCGCCGTTACTGTCGATGCTGGTGATCCCGGCGGTTTACCGCCTGACGCACCGTAAAAAACGCTAATACCGGACATCCGGGTCAGACGGCCCGGGTGTAAATTATTCGGCGTTTTTAAGATCTTCCGCGCGTTTAGCGGTGGCGTAAACAAAATCCAGCATCGGCTCAAGATCGGTATCATAGCCAGCCTGAATAATTTTGCCGCGTAACCATTCGATCTCACTGGTAATATCCGGGTGGAAGATATTGTTGTCCTGAGCTTTGCGCAGCCATTTCAGCAGGAAATTATTTTTCCCCCGGACGCCACCCGATTTTTTCGATTTTGTATATATTTTCAGTGCGACCAAAACGCAGTAATAAAAATGGACGCGCTGATTAAAACTTTGGTGCATGTTTTTATTTCCCGCCAGATCAGGTTGCGGACGGGCATGGACCTTAAATCATACGATCTCTGATATTCACCCGTACCACCATCGCGCCTCTTTGCCGGGCGCTGACGCGATGGTGGCATGGAAGCCGAATTGCAGTCAAATATTGATTAGTTTTTTGCCAACATTTGCGTCAGACATCGCTCGACGCATATTCCTCAGCGCCGCAGTAAACCAGCACGTTATTGCAGGTAAATTCACGAACTCGATATAACACCAGCCGGTTAGCGCGATAATCAATACATCGATAAGTGGTGTAGCCGATTTAGAGTATCCAGCGTCTGTTTTGCAGCACCACGCGATAACCATCGTGATCGACAAAGGTTTTGCCGTTCACATTCCAGTACGGATTAAACGCGCTGACCAGTATGAAACCGGCGGTCAGCATTTTTCCGCACTGCTCCTGCCATGCTGCGGCTTGCGGGTAATAGAGCACCAGTAAATCCTCCGCGCCGGGTGAGGGCGTGAGCGGATGATGATGGCAGAGGGTGAACTCCAGATGCCAGCCAGTATCCCGGTGCCCGACCATCACACCGCTAAAGCCGTCATGATCGGAAAAACTCGCTATCTGCGCCAGGCCAAGGCCTTCGCAGTACATTTTACTACTCAGTGCAAGATCGGAGACCGGCCTTGCGATGCGCATATGGTTAAATGTCATAATAACCTGTATTGATAAAGGGTTGGTCAAATGACTGTATCTGTTTTTGCGGCAGTCATTTGTCGCGAAGAGCCTTTATTCTTGCCTGTTCTTTTGCCGCGCTTCTGCTGACGCTTACCCCAGGCCTTGATACTCATTAATTTTGCGCACATCCACCGCGGAAGGCGGAAAAAAGTCTTTCAGGCGGCACTGGGGATTGATACAGGGTGTTTTATCTGGGGGCGGCGGTCGCTTTTGGTCTCGGGGCGTTGCTGGCGGCATCGGAGCTGGCGTATGACTTGCTGAAGTGCTGCGGAGCCGTCTACTTATGCTGGCTGGGTAGTCAATTAATACTCAGACCCCGTCGTAATGCCGTTTACTTAAGCAAATCATCGGTGTTGTCTTTTGTTTTATTTTCCTGTGGCAATTGCATTATCGGTGGTTCTGGCGAGCATGACGCATTTTTCGTTTTCGCCCATTCAGATTCCGTGGTCTGTTCCGTTCACGATAAATTCGCGGATATTCGTTATATCCACAGCGTGTGAACGGGCAGGGGGACGTTTCGCCCGTCCCCCTGCACCCCCGGCATTGCGCTGAAAACCTGCCGCTGCGCGGTCCGCTCCACTCCGGCTTCATCTGGCGGACCGGGCGGGACTCGACGTCCCTGTCTCGACCCGCCCTCTGGCCGCCGTCCTGGCGGCCAGTCCTGGATGCGCGCCTGCGTTCCCGCCAGGTTTCCTTGATGCGCCCAACCCCCATGCGGTGAGTCCGTTATTCGTCAGGGGCTTTTCAGAGGCTGAAAGTCATAAAAAAAGTTATATCCTTTATATTTCAGCCCGTATCAGCTCAGTTAGTGAATCAACCGAATCAGATTTTCGTTTAAACCACCGATTGACAGAACCGCTCAGCCAGCCATAAACGCAACTGACAGCCCTTAACTGACAAGCATTACAGACCCCGTCGTCATTTTAATCGTCAGAAAATAGCGGCGGCGCCTGCCGGCAACGGGTTTTTAAAAGGGATGCTGGGAAATGTGCTGAATCCGAAGATGGGCATCTTTTATGTCTCTTTCCTGCTGCAGTTTATCCCGGCAGGCCATTCTCCAATGGTCTGGACATTTCTGCTGGTCGCCATTCATGTTTTGATCGGTACGCTCTGGTCGTTAACGCTCATTCTGGTCAGTCGCTATGCCGCTCGGTTATTGAAAACACCGACCTTCGTTCAATGGATGGATCGCGCGACCGGCGGTCTCTTTATGCTGTTTGCCGCCAGACTGGCTTTCAGCCACCGATAAAATATCCCGGACATGAATGTCCAGGACTCAGCAGTACCCCGCGTCATATTCACTGTTCAGCTAAGCATCTGGTATCGTTCAATCCCGCGTTAATCGTGGTGTCGATCATGCTGCTGGTTCTGGCACCCGGTAGCGCATCAAGATCGGACGCTGATTCAAGGAGCTGGCGCATTTGATTCAGAGCCGGAGAGGAATAGTCTTTACGCCAGATAAGTTGCGTGATCGCCTGTCCAACCGGCTGCACCTGGTTTCCCGGAGGCAGATACAGAGTGTCGAGTACGCTTTGAGGCAGCAGGCAGGCGTAGCCACCGGAGGCGACGCAGGCCAGCGCGGCAAGCATTCAGGGGGATTACCAGTATGGCGCTCACTGGGCAGGACAGGGAGTTAATCTTATTCGCGAGCTTCCTGCGGCTGAGCTGATACGAACTTTGATTAAAGAATGCGGGTTTATAGAGTAACGTGACGTTCTTTTCTTTTATAGCCTTGAACGACTGCTTTTTGCGAATTTTGAATAAGGGAATCACCGGCGGATAATGGGTGGGGAAAGGGCAGGAAAAACAGGCGCCAACGGATATTTCCGCTCGCGCCATGTACTGTCTTACTGAAGATTATTTGCCGTCAGACTCTCTTTATCAAAAGCATGGCTGACATCAATATGATTTTGATGCACCGAGGTATCAATATTTGCCCCCGCTTCTGGTTGAGTAAAACTATGTTCTGCGGCCACCACACCGGACGAAAGCGAAGCAGCCAAAAGCAGTGCGGTGATCATCACGCTGATATTTTTCATGTTTTGTTCCTTCTCTCATCGTGCTGTCGTTGTCGACTGTCTCTTTTGGCGGCCCGGCGATGTGTTAATTTTATTTAGTCAGTTCAGCGGTCATATGCACGCGGTTATTGAACTGAGCGCTGGTAATTTTGTAGGACGAATCTTGTTTGGCTGCCTGGGCGGCAATTTTCGCTTCTGCGCGGTCCAGTGTTGCAGCGCTGGCGCTGATGCTTTGGGCAAAAGAACCGAAGGAGATCATTGAGAGAGCGGCAACTGAAACGAAAATTTTGATGGATTTCATGGTCGTATTCCTTAAGCATTTTGTGTGTAGAGGAGCGTTTTTGCCCCGATGTGATAAATAATATGCCGACCATTCGCTGATTAAAATCGAAACAATTTGCGGATATTGTTCATAAAATTTGAATAAATTATGCAGGCAGAAAATGATTGTTATACACCGGACTCATCGCGTAGCGGAACAGAAGGGCGACGGAGGTAAGTGCCCGGATTTCGCCATCACCTTAGTGAAATATTATCGTCATATTTAATTCATCCGTTCCCTTTATCGTTTTGGTTTTCAATTTCTTATAACAATAGAGCGATAATACAATGCATCTGGTAAAAACTATCCTTACCGCAGGGCTTCTGCTTTCCGCAGCCGCCCAGGCACAGAACGTACTGGACTTCCCGCAGCCGAAAAACAATCCGGAAGAGTTTTACGCCGTGACTGAAATCCCGGCGGGCGGCATTATCAAATATGAAACCGACGCCAAAACCGGCTTTCTGATTGCCGATCGTTTTCAGTCGATGCCGGTGGCCTATCCGGCTAACTACGGTTCACTGACTCAATCTCTGGCTGGCGATGGCGATCCGCTGGATGTGGTGTTTTATACCCGTGCGCCAATGGCCCCAGGGACGCTAATCAAACTGCGCGCCATTGGCGTACTAAAGATGATTGACGGCGGCGAGAAGGACGACAAAATCATTGCCGTTCCGGCAAGTAAAATTGACCCGACCTACGACGACATCAAAAATATCAGCGATCTGCCGAAGATTGAGCAGGAGCGTCTGCAGGCCTTCTTCCGCGTTTATAAACAGCTGCCGGATGGCCGTAAAAAAGTTGAGCTGGACGGTTTCAACGATGCCGCCACGGCGAAGCAGGAAATTAAAGCGGCATGGGATGCCTGGAAAGAGAAAAATCCGCAATAGATTAAAAAAAACAGGCCCACGACCGGGGCGAATGCGTTCCCGGCGCGGATATCCCCGCCGGGAACGACATTTAACTTAACAGCGCGTTGATGGCTGCAATCTCTTCACGCCACTGCGCCTGTCGCTGCGGTTTTTGATGCTTTAGCTTGCGGGCGAGATCGTCGGCCAGCAGTTGCTCAAGCGTCAGCAACCGCTCCAGCAGCGCATCATGATCCACGACCGGCTCACTGGTGATTACCGGCCAGGGTTGCCTCGCCGGAAGAGAATTGCGGTTTCGCAAAACATCATAGACCTCCTCGGCGCTATGCCATTCGTTCAGCCCGTGCTCATCAATCAACCAGAAGCGATTGCAGCTCATGTCGATCAGTTCGCGATCGTGACTCACCAGCAGCAGGCCGCCGGGGTAATCACGCAGCGTGGCCGCCAGCGCCGCTTTGCCATCCATATCCAAATGGTTGGTTGGCTCATCCAGTAGCAGCAGGCTATAGCGGGCCAGCGACAGACCGACGAATAGCAGACGCGAACGTTCGCCGCCGCTTAAGGTGCCGACTTTTTGCCCGTGACGCGACCAGGTAAACCCGGCGGCGATCAGCGCCCGCTTGCGCGTTTCCGCTGCCGGTTCAAAGGATTCCAGCGCGTCGAGAAGTGTGTCGCCATCCGCCAGTTGGCGCAGGGTCTGGTCGTAATAACCCGCCTTCAGTCGCGGGTGCAGACGCAACCCGTTATCCGCCTTCTCCTGTTGCATTTGCCGCCACAGCAAACGCAGTAGCGAGGATTTACCGCAACCGTTACGGCCCATAACCGCCACCCGATCGCCGCTTTTCAGGCGCATCAGACTAGCGGTGAACAGGGCGGGCAGACCCGGCGCCGGTGGCACGGTGAGCTGCTCCAACTCCAGCAAGCGGTCCGCCCGCAGCGCGTCGCCGTGCAGCACCAGCCGCCATGGCGTTCCGACGGTGAGATCGGTCTGGCTCTCCTTCAGGCGTTGTACCTGCTTTTCCATTTGCCGGGCCTTGCGCGAGAGATCTTCGTTATCATACGTCCGCCCCCAGATAGCCAGCCGTTTGGCGCTGGCGGTAACACGGTCGATCTCTTTTTGCTCCGCTTTATGGCGCAGCGCGTCGCTGGCGTCCTGTACTTCCAGCGCCCGGCGGGCGGCGCTGCAGGGCAGGGAGAAGGCGTGCAGGGTTCTGTCACGCAGGATCCAACTGCAGTTAGTTACCGCATCCAGTAATGTATTATCATGCGATACCAGAACGAAACTCCCCTGCCAGGTTTGCAGGAAGCTCTCCAGCCACAACAGGGTCGGCAGGTCGAGGTGATTTCCCGGTTCATCGAGCAGCAGGAGATCCGGTTGCTGGATCAGCGCTCTGGCAAGCAACAGTCGGGTATGCTGACCACCGCTCAGGGTTGACGCTTGCTGCACAATCTCCGCTGACCTAAACCCCGTCTCCGCCAGTAATCTCTCTGCCTGCCAGCGCTGGTGCTCTCGGTCAATGGCGGGAAGTTTTGCCAGCACCGCCTGAAGCAGAGGCTGCGCTAACAGCGTATCCGGCAGATGCTGCTCAACTCGCGCCATCAGGCAGTGGTTTGCCAGCGACACGCAGCCGGAAGTGGGAACGATAGTGCCGTCCAGCACCTGTAATAGCGTGCTTTTGCCGCAGCCGTTATAGCCGATAAGGCCAATGCGGTCGCCTTTTTTCAGGGTAAAAGAGAGATCGGTGAACAGCGGGCCAAACGCCGTATCAGCATGGAGAGATTGCGCAGTTAGTAATGTGCTCATTGTGAACTTACTCAAGAGTTACAGGCGTAAAAACGCCTCGTCAAACATCGCTGACGATAACCCGGTAAGCCCGAGGGAAGGGATTCAGACGTTGGTTTCTTCGCTCAAGCCGAAGTTATCGCAGCACGATACCGATAACGCTTGAGCAGGTGCGATCGCCAAATGTATGTGAAAAATTAAACATTTCACAGTACGGCATGGGATCCTCCTTTTCTATTCAGTTGGTTGATGGGTGTCTGCAGTGTAGAGGGCAAAAGGCGTTTTGGCTAGCGCTGAACGAAACGGAGACAACTGAGGAAAAGTAACAAGCCGGACCTGAACCTCAGGCCCGGCCGTGCTGCCGCTTAAATTGATGTCCGGCGGTAGTTTCGATACTCCGGCTGCCAGAAGTTATCCGCAATTGCCTGCAACAGCGCTTCGGCGGAGGTTTTCACCGCCACGCCTTGTTCCTGCGCAACTTTGCCGACAGCAAACGCAATAGCGCGGGAAACGGTCTGTATATCCTTGAGCTCAGGCAGGACCGGCCCTTCACCGTTATTAACCAGCGGCGAATGTTTTGCCAGGGTTTCGCTGGCGACCATCAGCATCTCGTCGGTCACGCGGGATGCGCCGGAGGCGATAACGCCGAGCCCAATCCCCGGGAAGATATAGGAGTTATTGCACTGAGCAATGCGATACTGTTTGCCTTTAAGCGTGACCGGCGCGAACGGACTGCCGGTGGCGACCAGCGCTTCGCCGTCGGTCCAACTGAGAATATTCTGCGGCGTCGCTTCCACGCGGGAGGTCGGGTTGGACAGGGGCATCACAATCGGACGCGGGCAGTGTTTATGCATTTCGCGGATAATCTCTTCGGTAAACAGCCCCGGCTGACCGGAAACGCCGATGAGAATATTCGGTTTCACATTACGCACGACGTCGAGTAACGACAGGACATCATTGGTGGTGTCCCAGTCTTGCAGATGTTCCCGTTTTTGCACCAGTTTGCTCTGGAACGACAGCAGGTTCGGCATCGCATCGGTCAGCAGACCAAAGCGGTCAACCATAAACACGCGTTTGCGGGCCTCTTCTTCGCTTAAACCTTCACGCTGGATCTGGGCGATGATTTGCTCGGCGATCCCGCAGCCTGCGGAACCGGCGCCGAGGAAGACAATTTTCTGCTCGCTTAGCTGGCTGCCCGCGCCGCGGCTGGCGGCAATCAGCGTACCGACGGTTACTGAAGCGGTGCCCTGAATATCATCGTTAAATGAGCAAATTTCATGGCGATAGCGGTTAAGCAGCGGCATGGCGTTTTTTTGCGCGAAGTCTTCGAACTGCAGCAGAACGTCCGGCCAGCGGGCCTTAATCGCCTGGATAACGTCATCAACAAACTGGTAATACTCGTCGTCGGTGATGCGCGGATGACGCCAGCCCATATACAGCGGGTCATCCAGCAGTTGCTGATTATTGGTGCCGACATCCAGCACAATCGGCAACGTGTAGGCCGGGCTGATGCCGCCGCAGGTGGTATAGAGCGACAATTTACCGATAGGAATGCCCATCCCGCCAATACCCTGATCGCCGAGGCCAAGAATGCGTTCGCCGTCGGTCATCACGATTACCTTGACGTTATGGTTTGGCACGTTTTGCAGGATATCGTCGAGGTTGTTACGGTTCTGCCAGGAGATAAATACGCCACGGGCGCGACGATAGATCTCAGAGAAGCGTTCGCAGGCGGCACCGACGGTGGGTGTGTAAATCACCGGCATCATTTCGTCGAGATGATTGCCGACCAGGCGATAAAACAGGGTTTCGTTGGTATCCTGGATGTTGCGCAGGTAAATGTGTTTATCGATCTCGGTCTTAAAGCCCTGATACTGGATCCAGGCGCGCTCAGCCTGTTCTTCGATGGTTTCCACCACTTCCGGCAGCAGGCCCAGCAGATTAAAACTGCTACGCTCTTCCATACTGAAGGCGCTGCCTTTGTTGAGAAGAGGAAACTCAAGCAGAACGGGACCTGCATATGGGATATAAAGAGAGCGGTTTTTCTTATGAGTAAATTGCATCGCACTAACTCCTTGATGATCGCTTCAGCCCATGCGCGGCGACAGGCGAGGGGCTGGCAGGAAATTGCAGCGGCCAGAGTATAGAGCAGATGACATCAAAGAAGGGTAAATATCCGGGCGATAGTATTAAAAAACACCATCCGCAGGAAGGGACGGTGTTTTTATCATCATTCAGCTGAAAATTTATCCACCGCGGCGTTTGCGCCCGGTGGCGTGGACGTGGTTAACCGTAGTTTCTTCATCGCCCTCCAGCAGCACTTTTTTCTGCCGGGAAAGTTTGTAGTTCAGACCGAGAAGATGACGTGCCTGATGGTTCGATTTCATTCTTACTCCTTTATCCTGTTGCGGTTTCAAGGACAAGCCCGACCTGCGCCGGACGAAATTTAACCCTAAGTACACCGCCCGTTTTGGGGCAGTGATAATTATCGTGGTCCAGTTTGCCTGGATTGGCAATGCTGAAAGCACAGATTAACAACGCCCGCTCGACGGGAGTAACGGACGAACCGTCCGTATTGCCCGGAAGGCTGACGCCTTACGGGGCTGCGGGATAAATTCGGGCCAGGCTGGATCTGGCGTTAGCCGCCGTCCGGCAGGAATCGTGAGCCCGTGGTTATCCATTGTTGCTGGTTAACGGGGGATTACCACTTCATTTCGCCGGTATTCACTTTTGCGCTCAGCGCCAGCGAACTCTCTTCCGCGAGCCCCGGCCAGCGCTGTTTCATCGCCTTAATGACGTCTGCGGAATCTTTATGCTCTTTGAGCGTCTGCTCAAATTGGATCAGATAATCGCGGGTAAAGACAATCGCGCGATCGCCTGCTGGCAGCGTGCCGAGATAATGACCGGGGATCACCCGTTGCGGATGCAGAGCAGCCATCTCGTCAAGGGTATTGATCCACTGCTGACGGCTGGCGACGCTTTGGGTATCCGCTGTCCAGACGTGCATCCCCCACGCGACGCCGGTACCGCCAAGAATCGCTTTGTTCCCCGGTATCCAGACAAAGGCGGCATAATTCTGTGGCTGGCGGATCTCGACTTTTTCGCCATCGATAGTGAAGCTGTTAGCGGCAATCACCTGTGGAACGTAAATCTGTTGCGGCGCGCCGTCTTTCATCTGTGGGCCCCAGTACGCCAGTTTGGCCGCTTTGGTGGCATTGATATGTTTCACGACCTCAGCGGTGGCTACCACGTTTGCATCCGGGAAGGCTTTAACCAGCGGCTGCAGGCCAAAGTAGAAATCAGGATCGCCGGACGTGATGACGATGCGGGTGAGCTTTTTACCGCTTTTTTTAATCATATCAACCAGTTTGTCACCATCTTTACTGCTGAACTGGGCATTAAATAACACGGCTTCATGGGGGCCGGAGACGAGAGTGGAGTTGACGGCGAAAATACCGTTCTCCTGCGGATTGTAGGTTTGCAGCGTTAAAGGGGCGGCCAGTAGTGTGGTGCTGAACAGCGTGGTGGCGATAGCAAGGGCAGATAATTTCATATTGGTTTCTCTCCGTCAGATGAATAGACGCTATTTTACGGATTTCTGGATTTGCGAAAATTCCTGAAAAAAGAGATGCTGAGTTTCATAAAACGTGCAGATGGAAACGGAAAATGGATCGGGTGATCGCCGCGCAGGTGTATATGCGTATTTGTGAACTGGGGAGTTTAAGCGCCGCCGCGCGCGCGCTGGGGATGTCGCGACCGATGGTTAGCCGCTATCTGGAACAGATGGAGCAGTGGGCAGGAACCCGGCTGATCCATCGTTCAACCCGTAAGCTGACCTTAACGCCCGCCGGGGAAAAGGTGCTGCAAAAGACGCGAACGCTGACGCAACTCGCGGATGAAATCGCCGGGCAATCCGAACGGGCGATCCCCAGCGGTACGCTGCGGGTTGCCTGCGCCCATTTCACCGCCATGCAGCTTATCTCACCGCTCTTACCGGATTTTCTTGCCCGCTATCCGCAGCTGCGTCTTGAACTGGATATCAACAACCATCCGGTGAGCCTGATTGGCGAGCGGATCGACGTGGCGATCCGCATTACCGATAACCCGGAGCCAGGCGCTATCGCCCGCCGCCTTGGCGTCTGCCGTTCCGTGCTGTGCGCCTCGCCGCGTTGGTTACAGCACCACGGACCGCTGCGAACGCCGGAGGATTTGGCGCATCACAATTGCCTGCACTATAGCCATTTTGCCAGCCAGAGCTGGCAGTTTACCGATCCTGCTGGCGACAAGATCGCGGTGGCGGTGTCCGGTAATCTTAGCGCCGGGATCTCTTCGCTGCTGCTGGAGGCTGCGGTTGCCGGTTGCGGCATCGCCATGCTGCCGGAACTGGAGGCGCAAAGGGCACTGAACAGCGGCGCGCTGAAGCGGGTGTTACCGGCCTGGCAGCCGAAAGCGCTGGGCGTGTATGGCGTTTATCTCTCACGTGATTATCCCCCGAGCGCATTGCCGCTATTTCTCGAAGCGATTCAGCAGACGCTGACTCAAACTACCGGAAGACAAGGAACCGCCAATGATTTTGTTTCGCCCGATGCGTAATGACGAGTACCCGGCTTATCTCGACTATTTTCTCCCCGATTATGCCGCAGAAATTGCGGCCAACTATGGCCTTTCATCGTCGGCCGCGCTGGCTCAGGCGCAACAGGAAATCGCGGAGGCTTTACCCGCTGGCGTCAATACCCGCGGCCAGGTTCTTCTCTGTTTACTCAATGATGTTGAGGGGAGAGAAACGCCGATTGGCTATCTCTGGTACAAGCCAGATGAGCCAACGCGCTCTGCGTTTATCTGCGATTTTTATATTTTTCCGACCGTTCAGGGCCAGGGGTTGGGTAAACAGACTATGGTTGCCTTTGAGAATGAACTGAAAAACAGAGGTATCAGGCAAATTAAATTGCGGGTTGCCGGGGATAATCAACGCGCTCGTCATCTCTATGAAGCCACCGGATTCCGCGTCACCGGCGTCAATATGAGCAAAAATATCACAGCGGATTGAACTGACGAAAAAAGCGTGCGCCGTCCAAAGGGGTAAAGGGCTTCTATACTTAACCTTCTAATGTCAAAAAGGAGCGAATAATGGCAATTCATAAGAAAGGTCAGGCGCATTGGGAAGGGGATCTGAAAAGTGGTAAGGGAACCGTCTCTACCGAGAGTGGCGCGCTCAATCAACAGCCTTATGGTTTCAACACGCGCTTTGAAGGCGTAAAGGGGACCAATCCGGAAGAGCTTATCGGCGCCGCCCATGCCGCCTGTTTCTCTATGGCGCTCTCGCTGATGCTCAGCGAAGAGGGCTATACCGCCACTTCTATTGATACCGTGGCGGTGGTGACGCTGGATAAATCCGGCGGCGGCTTTGCGATCACCAACATTGCGCTACAGAGCAAAATCGTTCTGCCGGGCGTTGATGCCGACGTCTTTGACGGCATTATTCAGAAAGCGAAGGCTGGCTGCCCGGTATCACAGGTGCTGAATGCTGAGATAAGCCTCGACTATCAGCTTAACCCTTAACCTCTCTGGTGCCCGCTACCGGCGGGCATTTCCTGGGTTAACGCCACCGTTGGCGAATGCCTCCCGCAGCGAATAATGCTATCTTTGCCGCTCAACGAAACGAGCAGGTAAAGTCATGATCGGCATACGCGGAATGATCGAATCCCAGGTTCTGGGCTTAACCGGCATGGCGCTGAAAGAGATAGATTTTGAACATCCCAAAGGCGAACCGGGGCTGTTTGGCCCGCAGTCGGCTATCTGGCAGGTTCACGGGGATTTTACCGCCATGCTGTGCGGCGGCGTCAGCGCGCTGCTGTTACAGATGCTCCATCCGCTGGCGCTGGCGGGCGTCTGGGATCACTCCCGTTTCCGGGACGATATTTTTGGCCGTCTGCGGCGCACCAGCCAGTTTATTTCCGCCACGACTTTTGGCACCGTCGTTGATGCCGAACGGCTGATCGCAAAAGTGAAGGCGATCCATCTGCGGGTGAGCGGCGAGGACAAAGATGGCACGCCGTATCGGGCCAGCGATCCGGATTTGCTCACCTGGGTCCATGTTGCCGAGTGCAGCAGCTTTATGGCCTCGCATCTGCGCTATAAACGCACTGTGGTCAGCACCGCCCGTCAGCAGCAGTATTATCAGGAAGCCGCGGAGATCGCCCGCCGTCTTGGGGCGCGTGATATCCCGGTCACTCCCCGTCAGGTTTCCGACTACCTGCAGGATATGCGCCCGCAGTTACGCTGTGATGAACGAACCCGCGAAGTGGCTGACCTGCTGCTGTCGACGCGCTTGCCAGGCCGGTTAAGCCAGCCGGTTGGACGGATCATGATGTGTGCCGGTATTGACCTGTTACCGTCCTGGGCGCAGGAGATGCTTCATTTGCCGATGCGCCCGGCGCGGCGGCATGGCGCGCGGATTGCGGTACATGGCATTGCGCGCATATTGCGCGCGTCGGTACGTAACGGCGCGTATCACTGTGCAATGCGCCGGATGAGTGCCGGTTAGCCATCCTGTAATGTGAATTATTCAGGGGATGCATTGTCGTTGAACTCGGTCATGCGCTCGGTGGGTGCAAGCGACTGGTCGGCGCGCCGGTGCAATACTATTGAGCGCAATCTGCTGGATATGACAGACCAGTCCCCCTTACCGGAGCAACTTAAGCCGGATCGCTACTTCAATCTGACCTGATGTCATTAGCCATTGTGTATGTTTATTATTCGTTAAATAAGTTAAATCTAATGCATGATAGACAACATTGATTATACAGAGACGGCCATGATTGTTATGCTTTCGTTAATAAAAAGCCCGTTATCGCCCCTGAATCATTTAAGTTGCAGGACAAAACGCTGCGGCTGTTTTTAAACAGCACTTGCGTTGCCCGGAAGTGGTGAGTCCAGATTATTGCCCACGCCCATGCAACCTGAAGTATGACGGGATGATATGCCGATCGCGGGCGATAAGAGAGAGTACGGCGGATCGCCTGCAATTCGCTGCTGAAAGCACATCAGGAGTTAACATGAGTAGTAAAAAACGCGTCGTTCCAGGGGTCCATCCTTATGATGGTCCGGCAGGGGGCTGGGGCGCATTAAAAGCCACCGCTATTGCCGTGCGTACGCAAATGGATGTACTCGATGCACCGTCCACGCTACTTCGTACTAACCAGCCGGATGGATTTGACTGCCCCGGTTGCGCCTGGCCGGATAAAGAGCATAAATCGACGTTTCAGTTCTGTGAAAACGGCGCCAAAGCCGTGACCTGGGAAGCCACCAGTAAACGCGTCACCGCGGAATTTCTGGCTGCCAATACGGTCACCTCACTGCTGGAAAAGAGCGACTTCGAACTGGAAGGTTACGGTCGTTTAACCCGGCCTTTAGCCTACGATAAAAAGAGCGATACCCTGCGTCCGGTTGCCTGGGAAGAGGCATTCACCCGTATCGGCGAAATCCTCCGTTCTCTGCAGCCCGATGAGGTTGAGTTTTACACCTCCGGGCGGGCCTCCAATGAAGTGGCTTACTTATTTCAGCTTTTTGCCCGTGAACTGGGTACCAACAACTTCCCGGACTGCTCCAACATGTGCCATGAGTCGACCAGCGTCGGCCTGCCGCAGTCCATCGGTATCGGCAAAGGCACGGTCTCGCTGGATGACTTTGACAAGACCGAACTGGTGATTTCCATCGGGCACAACCCTGGCACCAACCACCCGCGAATGATGGGGACGCTGCATGAGCTGGCGCGCCGCGGCGTACCGATCATCGTTTTCAATCCGCTAAAAGAGCGTGCGCTGGAGCGTTTCGCCGACCCGCAGAATGTCATCGAGATGGCGACATACCGTTCAACCAACATTGCCTCCACCTATTTTCAGGTGAAAGCCGGCGGCGACGCGGCGGCATTAAAGGGGATCGCGAAAGCGTTGCTGCGGATGGAAAAAGAGCAGGGCGGGGTGCTGGATCGGGCGTTTATCGACGAACATACGCTGGGCTTTGCTGATTTCGCCCAGGATCTTGCAATTACCCACTGGCACGATATTGAACGTGAGTCTGGCCTGACGCGCGACGATCTTGAGCGGGTGGCGGCGGCATACGCCAAATCGAATGCCACCATTATTACCTACGGTATGGGTATCACCCAGCACAACAAAGGCACGTCAAACGTGCGCCTGATTGCCGATCTGCTGCTGATGCGCGGAAATATTGGTAAGCCCGGCGCCGGGATCTGCCCGTTGCGCGGCCACTCCAACGTGCAGGGTAACCGTACCGTGGGCATCACTGAAAAACCGGGCGCCCCGTTTCTGGCCAACCTTCGCCGGGTGTTCGGTTTTGAACCGCCGCAGGCGCACGGTCACGATGCGGTGAAAGCGCTACAGGCGATGATCGACGGCGAATCCAAAGCCCTGCTGTGTCTTGGTGGTAACTTTGCGGTGGCGATGCCGGATCACCAACGGGCCTTTCCGGCAATGCGGGGGCTGGATCTGAGCGTACATATTGGCACCAAGCTTAACCGTTCGCATTTGCTGGTCGCCAAAGAGACCTTTATTTTGCCCTGTCTGGGCCGCACCGAGCTGGATATCCAGGAGACGGGGCGTCAGTCGATTACCGTCGAGGATTCGATGTCGATGGTTCACGCTTCATCAGGCAAACTGAAACCCGCTTCCCCGCATCTGCGCTCGGAGCCCGCGATTGTCGCCGGAATGGCAATGGCGACGCTGCCTGAGAGTAAAATTGACTGGCTGGCGCTGGTCGCGGATTACGACAGGATCCGCGATTTGATCGAGCAAACGATTCCCGGCTTTGACAATTACAACCAGCGTATACGCCATCCCGGGGGCTTTCGTATGCCGCTGCCGCCGACTGAACGTATCTGGCCGACGCCGACCGGTAAGGCGATGTTTTCGGTTTTCCACGGCATCCATGAAAACCAGCAGGTTGAGGGGGAAAATGTGATGCGCCTGGTGACACTGCGCAGTCACGATCAATATAACACCACCATCTACGCTATGGATGACCGCTACCGTGGCGTTTTTGGTCGTCGTGATGTGCTGTTTATGAATGAGCAGGATATGGCAGAGCAGGGGTTAGAGCATGGCGATCGGGTGGATATTAGCTCCGCGCTGCCGGGTCATCACCAGCGGCTGGAGGATATCACCGTGGTGGCTTATAGCATCGCACCGGGCACTGTTGCCGCCTATTACCCCGAAGCGAACGTGCTGGTGCCGCTGGATTATCTTGATAAAGAGAGCGGCACGCCCTCCTATAAATCGGCCCCTGTCCGTCTGACTCTGCGCTCGAAAGAGATCCGCGCGCTGGCGGGGCTTCGTTAAGCCGTTATTCCGCGTATGTCGCCTGCCATTGCGGGCTCTGTGTCAGAGCCCGCCCAACAAAATCCGCCCCCTGTAGCTGTAGGCCGATACACGCGCCACCGTTGATGGCGCTTGAATTTCATCAAGGCTGAACATAACATTTAGCTAACATTTTTCCTGTTGTGCTGACAGCAGCGGCGGAAAGCGCCGGCGCAATGCGCAATAACTGGATTATTGATGGATATTAAACAGCTTAAATATCTGATTGCGCTCGACAGAACGCGTCATTTTGGCCAGGCCGCGGCGGCCTGTCACATCACCCAGCCCACGCTCTCCATGCGCATCCGTAATCTGGAAGACGAGTTGAACCTGACGCTGATTCAGCGAGGACAACGCTTTGAAGGATTTACGCCGGAAGGCGAGCGTATTCTGGCCTGGGCGCGCGCGCTTTTAGCGGCCCACGATGGACTGGAAGCGGAAGCGGCGATTTGTCGTGGGCATATGGTCGGCCAGCTAAGAGTGGGAATGGTGCCGTTAGCCAGCCTGAATCCGATGCAACTGATTAAGCCGCTGGCCGATAAATACCCGGAACTGCAGTTCAGTCTGTTATCAATGACGTCAGAGCAGATTATTGATGGTGTCAGCCGTAATCAGTTGGATCTTGGGATCTGCTATCTGCACCACGTTGATAGTCCATTATTTCACGCGGTCTGGTTGCCCAGGACCCGGATGGGGTTGTTACATGATAAGCGTTATTTTCAGTTTGGCGATGCGATCCCTGAGTGGGACGCGCTGGCCGCGCTGCCTCTTGGCTTTCTGACTAAGGGCATGTATTACCGTGAATCGATTGAAATGAGCTTCAAGTCAAAGGGGCTGACGCCGAAGTACGTTTTTGAAAGTGACTCCACTTTTCAAATTATCCAGGCGGTACAGGCCGGGATCTGCTGCGCGATTATGCCGCTGAATAATGGCCTCGAAGCGTTAAGCGATAATCTGGAAATCCGCCCCATTGCGGAAACGGAGGTCGACTCAACGCTGGCGTTGATCATGCGCAACAAGGAGCCGGTGTCGTCGCTGGCGGAAAAATGTTTTGCCGATGCGCAGGTGATTTTTACCGAACGCCAGTAGGTTAGCGATGTTTGACGGCCTGAGATCGGCTTTATAGGTCGGCCTTAAGGTTCGCCGACCGACTTAGCGATGACAAACGATTGCAGGCAAGCGCCGCCCGCGAATCCTGGCGGCGCTTGCCATCAGATATTCTCCAGGCTGATTCCCCGGGTTTTCGGCCCGAAGATACCCACAGACAACATCACCATCAGCATGCTGGCGACGATAAAACTAATCACCCCTGGCGCACCGGCATATTGCAGGATAATGCCAATCAGAATACTGGTAATTGCCGTTGAGAGCCGACTAAAGGAGTAGCAGAAGCCCACTGCCCGGGCGCGAATGTGCGTTGGAAAGACTTCCGCCTGATAGGCGTGATAGCTGATGGTCAGCCAGGCGTTCGACCAGGTGATCATAAATCCGCACACCACCAGCAATAGTGGGCTGTTCTCCAGCGCAAACAGGGTGCCGAAAATCACCGTCATCAATGCAGAGAGAACAATTTGCCATTTGTTTTCAAAGTGATGGACAAAGCGGGTGCAAAACAGACAGCCAAGCGGATAGGCAAGGGTAATAAAAAATGCATATAACAGGCTGTGGGTGATGCTGGCTCCCTGGCCGGAAAGCAGCGCTGGCAGCCAGTTACCAAAACCAAAAAAGCCGATGGACTGGAAGAAATTCATTACCATCAGCATGATCGTGCGTTTGCGGTACTGCGGCGTCCAGATCTCTTTAAACGCGCCCAGTTTCAGCGGGTTATTTTGCTTCTCAATATAATGACGCGGCGATGGAGAAACGCCGCAGCGTTGTTCCATTTCGCACATTACCTTGTGGGCGTCCTCGTGACGGCCTTTTTCATCCAGCCAGCGTGCCGACTCCGGCAAATTCTTGCGAATAATCCAAATTACCAGCGAACAGAGTGCGCCGAAAATAATGACCCAGCGCCAGCCGGTGAGACCGAAAAGGGTGGTGGGCACCAGTAACCAGGACATCAGCGCCACGGCGGGAACCGACAGGAACTGAATAAAGAAAGCGAAAGCGAAGGCTTTGTTGCGCAGATGCGTAGGCACCCATTCACTTAAGTAAGTATCAATGGTAACGAGCTCAATGCCGAGGCCGACTCCAACCAGGAAACGGCAGAAGATCACCCCTTCGGCGCTGTTCTGCAGCGCCATAATCAGGGAGAAAACGCCGTACCATGCGAGGGCGAACATAAATGTCAGGCGACGTCCCAGTTTATCCGCCAGAGGCGCCAGCAGGCTGGCGCCGATGAACAGTCCCATAAAGGTTGACGAGGCAAATGCCGCCTGGTCGGAGATGCCGAAAATGCCGTTTTCACCGGTATGAAAGATATTTTCTGCCAGTAGTCCTGTACTGATATAACCGGTCTGAAAAAGATCGTATAGCTCGAAGAAACCGCCCAGCGCCAGTAGCGTGATAAATGTCCACAGGCCAACTGATGCGGGGAGCGCATCAATGCGCGCGGTTAAGCTGGAGTGGGGCTCTCCTGGGGCGCTGAACGGTACGTCGCCCAGAACCTGGGGGGTAGACATATTATTATTTCCTTAAGGTAAAATGTTTGCCTGCTAATGTTAATTGATTGTTAGTGGTTTTAAATTTTTAATCATGCGCCATATGGACGATGAGCAGCAAAAAATGCTGATAAAATGCTATATAATTGGTAATTAAACTGCTTTCTGTTCACCCCGACGGTGATATTTGAAGTTAACCACCAGATGGGATAAAGATTGCCGGTTATCGGCGTTGAATGGCGATACAACATGAATCTTTCCCTGCGACTGATAACCCCCCCATAGGGGAAGTGCGTGCTGGGCTGTTCGTCAGAGTGGGGTTAACGCCTTACCGGGCCTGGCGGATCAGCCATATTATCCAGTTATGCAGTCAGCAGTCCGGATTTGTAGCATCAGATAATCCTAAACAAATCGTCACTAACGGAAGATTTTAACTTTACTCATATAAACGGATGACTATAATAGGCGCAAATTCAAACAGGAGAAATATGTTGGACAGTCACCCTAACAAAAACAAAAAGGCAAGCTGACGCTATTTTCCCTGCGCTGCTTGCCAGACCGGCGGGCAGCAATCTTCTCCTCATCCAGACGATTGCATCCCATAAAAACAAACGCAGCATAGCTGCGAGGATAATCGTCATGTTCATGTTTAAAAATACATTATTTCCTCCACCGTCAGCACGACGCTAATCGCCTCCCCGGCGAAAATTTGTCGTGCGCTTAATAAAGCGCGTAATTAATTCTTCCAGAAAAAATGGAGGAAGCTGTGTTGATGTTTCCTTATATCGCAAATTTACTCGCAGCGATGCTATTAGGCGCGCTAATTGGCGCTGAAAGACAATGGCGGCAGCGAATGGCAGGCCTGCGTACGAATGCGCTGGTGGCTACCGGCGCGGCGGTTTTTATTCTTAGTTCAATTTCAACATCGCCGGATAGTCCGGGACGTATTGCGGCGCAGGTGGTTTCCGGAATTGGCTTCCTCGGCGCTGGCGTCATCATGCGTGAAGGCATGAACGTGCGGGGGCTGAATACTGCCGCGACGCTGTGGTGTTCTGCGGCGATTGGCGTGCTGTGCGGGCTGGGGCAGTTCTGGCAAGCGGCGGCGGCGACGCTGATAATCCTCTGTGCCAATATTTTATTACGTGAAGCGGCCCAGCGTATTAATCGCTTCCCCGGGGCGACAGAGGAAGAAAAATGCTACGTCCTGAATATTATCTGTAATAGCGAACATGAAAAGGCGATTCGCCAGCTATTACTCAATCTCAGTAAAGAGATAGCGCTCAGCCTGCAGGGAATGGTTTCAATTTCAGCGCAAGAACAGGGGCATAAAGAAATCCGCCTTGAACTGGTCGGCCATACCGATTATCGCAAGGCAGGGGATATTATTATGTCAAGAATTGGCGGGCATGAAAATATTACCTCTGTCCGCTGGTGCGTCGAGGGGAGTTAATCTCTCTGATATTCCACAATGACGGTGGTTCACCTAAGGAGGGAATGATGGATGTTCCCTGGCAATTAAAGTCATAGGCGCGTAAGCGCGTAAAAAATAAATTATGCATAAACATTTTATGCAGAGTTAACGACGTCTTAAATTTGAGGGTTAATCATGACTGACATGAAAATAGAACGCCGGAAAATAAACCGGAATGCGTCAGCAAATGATAAGCAGCATAAAAAAAGCTTTGCCATTGAAACCGAGGCATTTAACAGCCCGGACCATACCCTGGCACGGCTTAACAGCAGCCGTCTGGGGCTGACAACGGAGGACGCGCGCGAACGACTGGATGAATATGGCCGTAACGAAGTGGCCCATGAGCAGGCACCGCCTGCGCTGATCCAACTTCTGCAGGCATTCAATAACCCGTTTATTTACGTGCTGATGGCGCTGGCTGCCGTAAGCTTCGTCACCGATTATTGGCTGCCGAGGCTTCACGGTGAAGAGACCGATCTGACCGGGATCATTATCATTGTGACGATGGTCAGCCTGAGCGGTTTATTGCGTTTCTGGCAGGAGTTTCGTACTAACAAAGCGGCGCAGGCGCTGAAATCAATGGTTCGCACCACGGCGACGGTGCTGCGTCGCGGACCGGGCAATATCGGCCCGGTGCAGGAAGAGGTTGCGATTGCAGAGCTGGTGCCGGGAGATGTGATCTTCCTCGCCGCCGGAGACCTTGTCCCGGCAGATGTTCGTCTGCTGGAGTCACGGGATCTGTTTGTCAGCCAGTCGATTCTCAGCGGCGAGTCGCTGCCGGTTGAAAAGTATGATGTGATGGGCAGCGTTTCCGGTAAAGGCAGTGAACAGCTGTCCGGATCGAACAAGGGCAAAAGTTTGCTTGAAATGGGCAATATCTGCCTGATGGGCACCAATGTCACCAGCGGCAGAGCGCAGGCGGTGGTGGTGGCCACCGGAAATCGCACCTGGTTTGGCTCGCTGGCGAAGTCCATCGTCGGTACGCGCACTCAGACGGCGTTCGATCGCGGGGTGAACAGCGTGAGCTGGCTGCTGATCCGCTTTATGCTGGTGATGGTGCCGATCGTGCTGTTGATTAACGGTTTCAGCAAAGGTGATTGGGTGGAGGCATCGCTGTTTGCTCTTGCGGTAGCGGTCGGCCTGACGCCGGAAATGCTGCCGATGATCGTCAGCTCTAACCTGGCGAAGGGCGCTATCGCCATGTCGCGGCGTAAAGTGATCGTTAAGCGGCTCAACGCCATTCAGAATTTTGGCGCGATGGACGTGTTGTGCACCGATAAAACCGGTACGCTGACCCAGGACAACATCATTCTTGAACATCATCTTGATGCCAGCGGCGCAGAGAGTGACCGGGTACTCACGCTGGCATGGCTCAACAGCAGCAGCCAGAGCGGGGCGCGTAACCTGATGGATCGGGCGGTATTGCGCTTCGGAGAAGAACGGATTACGCCATCGACAAAAGAGCGTTTTGTGAAGCTTGATGAACTGCCGTTCGATTTTGTCCGCCGCCGCGTGTCGGTCTCCGTGGACGATGTGCGCCACGGCGACAAAAGTCTGATCTGCAAAGGCGCCGTCGAAGAGATGCTGATGGTCGCTACACATCTGCGGGAAGGTGACAGCGTGGTCGCGCTGGATGATGCCCGCCGTGCGCAGCTGTTAGCAAAAACCGAAGATTACAACGCTCAGGGCTTCCGCGTACTGCTGGTGGCAACTCGCAAACTGGATGACTCCGCGCTGACAACGCCGCTAAGCACGGCAGATGAGCAGGGATTAACGGTTGAAGGAATGCTGACGTTTCTCGATCCGCCGAAAGATAGCGCGGGAAAAGCGATTACCGCGCTGCGCGATAACGGCGTGGGGGTGAAAGTGCTGACTGGCGATAACCCGGTCGTTACGGCGCGTATTTGCCGGGAAGTGGGGATTGATGCGGATGACATCCTCACCGGTGCGCAGATTGACGCGATGTCAGATAACGAACTGGCGCGGGAAGTGGAAACGCGTTCGGTGTTTGCGAAGCTGACGCCGCTACAGAAGTCACGCATTCTCAAAACATTACAGCAAAACGGCCATACCGTCGGTTTTCTTGGTGACGGTATTAATGATGCCCCGGCGCTGCGCGATGCGGATGTGGGAATTTCGGTTGACAGCGCCATGGATATTGCGAAAGAAGCGTCCGATATCATCTTGCTGGAAAAAGATCTGATGGTACTGGAAGAAGGCGTGATCAAAGGACGTGAGACCTTCGGCAATATCATTAAGTACCTGAACATGACCGCCAGTTCTAATTTCGGCAACGTGTTTTCGGTACTGGTGGCCAGCGCGTTTATCCCGTTCCTGCCGATGCTGGCGATTCATCTGCTGATCCAGAACCTGATGTACGATATTTCCCAGCTGTCGCTGCCGTGGGACAAGATGGACAAAGAGTTTCTGCGCAAGCCGCGCAAGTGGGATGCAAAGAACATTGGCCGCTTTATGCTATGGATTGGTCCGACATCGTCTATTTTTGACATCTCCACTTTCGCGCTGATGTGGTATGTGTTCGCGGCCAATAACGTTGAAGCGCAGGCGTTATTCCAGTCCGGCTGGTTTATAGAGGGCCTGCTGTCGCAGACGCTGGTGGTGCATATGCTGAGAACGCAGAAAATCCCGTTTATCCAGAGCCGTGCGACGCTGCCGGTTTTGCTCACCACTGCCCTGATTATGGTGATTGGGATCTATATCCCGTTCTCGCCGTTGGGGACGATGGTCGGCCTGGAGCCGCTGCCAATGAGCTACTTCCCGTGGCTGGTCGCCACGTTGCTCAGCTACTGTCTGGTGGCGCAGGGCATGAAGCGGTTGTATATCAAACGGTTCGGTCAGTGGTTCTGATATTAAGGAGGCACCGGGATGCATCGTTCTCCGGAGACGATTATCGCGCTGATATTTTTCCTCATGGGTCTGCTGGTACTGCTGCTGGCTATCTGGCAAATCCTGTTCTGATAATAAGGCGGGGCCAATGCGCAAAGGATCGCTGGATAAAGTCTTTATTCAGGTGGTGATTATCGTAGTCATTATTATTCTGCTGACCATCTGGATAAGGTAAGAGAAGCCCCGGCGGGCGTAAAGCCTGCCGGGGAAAGTTATTACAGATCGAAGCGGTCCAGATTCATTACTTTGGTCCATGCCGCCACAAAATCGGTAACGAACTTCTGCCGCGCGTCGCTGCAGGCATAGACTTCTGCCAGGGCGCGAAGTACAGAGTTGGAACCAAACACCAGATCAACACGGGTAGCGGTGTATTTCTCTTCACCGCTCTTACGATCGCGGCCGATAAACAGCTCAGACTGCTCGTCAGCGGCTTTCCAGACGGTACCCATATCAAGCAGATTGACGAAGAAATCATTGCTCAACACGCCTGGCCGGTCGGTAAATACACCATGCTGGCTGCCGTCGAAGTTGGCGCCCAGTACGCGAAGACCGCCGACCAGTACCGTCATTTCCGGTGCCGTCAGCGTTAACTGCTGGGCTTTATCGATCAGCAGCGTTTCGGTGGACACGCCGCCTCCCACGCGACGATAGTTGCGGAAACCATCAGCCAGCGGTTGCAGCAGATCCATCGCGTCGACATCGGTCTGATCCTGTCGCGCATCGACGCGGCCCGGCGCAAAGGGAACGCTGACCGGAACACCCGCCGCGGCGGCCGCCTGTTCAATGCCAACGACACCCGCCAGGACGATAATATCGGCCAGCGATGCCTTACCTGACGCGTTGTGGATCGCCTGCAGCGTCGGTAATACGCGGGCGGCAATTGCGTTGACCGGCCAGGATTTTTGCGGCTCCAGCGCCAGACGCGCGCCGTTGGCACCGCCGCGTTTATCGCCGCCGCGGAAGGTGGATGCCGAAGCCCAGGCAACGGAAACCAGTTCGCTTACCGAGAGCCCCGCATCGGCAATAGCGGTTTTCAGGGCCGCGATATCGTCTGCGGTCGGGGCGTGAATGGCTGCCGGTAACGGGTCCTGCCAGATCAGATCTTCTTTCGGGACTTCCGGCCCCATGTAGCGGGATTTTGGCCCCATATCACGGTGGATCAGCTTGAACCACGCGCGGGCAAAGGCTTCGTTAAAGGCCTGCGGGTCGTTGAGAAAACGGCGTGAAATTTTATCGAATTCCGGATCGAAACGCAGCGTCAGGTCAGTGACCAGCATCGTCGGCTTGCGTTTTTTCTCCGGATTGAATGGATCAGGAATAATTTCCGGCGCGTCTTTCGCTTCGAACTGAATTGCGCCAGCCGGGCTGCGCGTTTGTACCCATTCATATTTATACAGGTTTTCGAAGAAGTAGTTGCTCCACTGGGTAGGGGTTTGCGTCCAGACCACTTCCAGACCGGATGTTATCGCATCCGCACCCGCGCCGCTGCCATAGCTGTTAGCCCAGCCCAGACCCTGGGCTTCAATCGGCGCGGCTTCCGGTTCTGCGCCAACATGGCTGGCGACGGCGGCACCGTGCGTTTTACCCAGCGTGTGTCCCCCGGCGATCAGCGCGACGATCTCTTCATCGTTCATCGCCATATTGCCAAAGGTCGCGCGAATCGCGGCGGCGGCGGAAAGCGGGTCGCCGCTGGCGCCGGGCCCTTCCGGGTTAACGTAGATCAGCCCCATCTCGGTTGCGCCGATGGCCTGCTTATTCAGGCTTTCCGGATGGCGATGCGCCAGCCATTCCGTTTCATTACCCCAGTCTACGTCCAGATCCGGTTCCCACACGTCCTCACGACCGGCGCCAAAACCAAAGGTGCGGAAACCGGCGTTTTCCAGCGCGACGTTGCCTGCCAGCATATAAAGGTCGGCCCAGGAGATTTTCTGACCATATTTTTGTTTCACCGGCCACAGCAGGCGGCGGGCTTTGTCGAGGCTGACGTTATCCGGCCAGGAGTTCAGCGGGGCGAAGCGCTGCTGACCGCGTCCTGCGCCGCCGCGGCCATCCACGGTACGATAGGTACCGGCACCGTGCCAGGCCATACGAATAAACAGCCCGATATAGCTCCCCCAGTCCGCTGGCCACCACTCCTGCGAGTCGGTGAGCAGGGCGCGCAGATCGGCTTTCAGCGCCGAATAGTCGAGCTTCTTAAACTCTTCCCGATAATTAAAGTTTTCACCCAGCGGGTTTGAACGATGAGAGTGCTGATTCAGCAGATCCACGCGTAGTTGATTTGGCCACCAGTCGCGGTTAGTGGTGCCACTCCCGGCGCTCTGCGTCGGCGCTTCAGTGTGGAAAGGGCATTTTCCTGCTGCGGCGTTATTTGAAGGGTCGTTTGACGTGCTCATATCAGGCTCCGTTTGCTTTTGTGAATGCCATAACGATATACACTGCTTCCAATAAGTGATACTTGAATAAGTCTACGGATTTAATAGTTATTTCCGTTCAATTGTCGGGATGAGAAACGCGTATTGATTGTTGTATACCCGACATAATTCGCGCCGCAGTGAGGGACAAACGAAACCGATCCCCGGACGGGCGCATCCCGTACATCGCCGAAGTAAGCGCAGGCGGCCAATAAAGCGGCAGCGTGAACTATGACGGGTATATAAAGCTGGCTATCGAAACCATCTTAATAACCATAGTCGTAACAGGGGAGTAACGGAAACGCTAAAGTGCTTTCACTGCTACCGAATGCTAATTGTTTGAGTTATGACAAGTTTCCGTTCGTCATCGCCTGCAGAAAGGTTTTGCCATCGTGGCTTTTTATACGTTCTCGGTTGGGGGGGGGGGTGCTTGTTTTTTCGCCTTTCGCGTCAGTTCCGCCACAATCGCCGATCCACGCACCAAATCCATGCAATGCCCCATTATTACACCCCATTTTAGGGAGAAAGGACGCGGCTTATCTCTATCATGTTGATTTTATTTGCCCTTAATTTCTGGCACAGGGATTGCTTTTCACCATAAGAAGGCAGCGCAACAGACAATCTGGATAACATAATAGCTGGCTAGGGTTCCGGTTCACGCAGGTGAATGTCTGGTCCGAGAGCTGGCGACCTCTGCGAGGTTACACGGCGGGATAAAAGCCCGGGAGACAGCAGCACCGTTGGGTGTCGCGCTGCCCCCGTTTCTCGTGCCAACCAGAGGTTTATCATGAAGACATCATCAATATTCCGCTCTTTCGTTTTGTCAATGGCGTTACTGGTCAGCGTGCCATCCTTTGCCGCCGTAAAAAAAGAGTTCAATATCTGTTGGACTATTTACGCCGGATGGATGCCCTGGGGCGCCATCAGTAACGAAAAAATTATTGATAAATGGGCCAGTAAATACGGCATCAAAATCAATATCGTTCAGCTCAACGACTATATCGAATCCATCAACCAGTACACCGCGGGCCAGTTTGACGGCTGCACCATGACGAATATGGATGCGCTGACCATTCCGGCGGCAGGTGGCGTTGATACCACGGCGCTGATTACCGGTAGCTATTCCGACGGTAACGATGGCGTGGTACTGAAAGGCACAGGGAAAAAACTCAGCGACCTGAAAGGGATGTCGGTCTACCTCCCGGAACTCTCGGTCTCACACTATCTGCTGGTGCGCGGTCTGGAAAAGGCCGGACTGCAGGAAAAAGATGTCAAAATCGTCAATACCTCGGATGCTGATATTGTCTCCGCCTTTGGCACGAGCAGCGTGCGCGCGGCGGTGGCCTGGAATCCGCAACTCTCCGCGATCAAAAAAACGCCGCAAACCACTGAAGTGTTTAGCTCCTCGCAGGTGCCCGGTGAGCTAATCGACATGATGGTGGTGAATACCCAAACCCTGAAAGATAACCCGGCACTGGGCAAAGCCCTGACCGGCGCCTGGTTTGAAATGATGGCCAAAATGAAGGCTGGCGATACGCAGGCGCTGAAAGCGATGGCCGCCGATTCCGGGACCGACCTGGCGGGTTACCAGGCGCAGCTTAAAACAACCCATCTGTTCTGGACGCCCGCCGACACGCTGGCATTCATCTCTTCCCCTGAACTGGCAAAAACGATGCAGCGGGTGGCTAAGTTCTCCTTTGACAAGGGGCTGCTCGGAGAAGGCGCACAAAGTGCTGACTTTATCGGTATGACGTTTCCCGGCAACGTCACCGTCGGTGATAGCGCAAACAGCAAACTGCGCTTTGACGATCGCTACCTGAAGATGGCCATTGCCGGCCAGCTGTAATTACTGATCCTGGGAGTCCACGCCATGCGCCACATTAACCGCCATCCTCGACAGGGTATGCGCCTGACGCTGATGCTATTGCCTTTCGTGCTGCTGATTGCCGCCTGGTTTATCGGGTCAGCGGTGCGTCTGGAAGCCAATCCGCAGGACAAGCTGTTGCCCGGCCTGTCGCAGATGCTCGCGGCCATTGACCGGATGGCATTCACCCCGGATAAGCGCAGCGGCGAGTATCTGCTGTGGGTCGACACGCTGGTTAGCCTGAGCCGTCTGTTGACGGGACTGGCGCTCTCTTCGCTGATCGGCCTGTGCATCGGTATTGCCGCAGGCGTATTCCCGATGTGTCGCGCCGCGCTATCGCCGTTGATGACCGTGGTGTCCATGATCCCGCCGCTGGCGATTCTGCCGATACTGTTTATCGTCTTCGGGCTGGATGAGCTATCAAAAGTGATGCTCATTGTTATCGGCATCACGCCGATGCTGGCCCGTGACCTTGAACAACGGGCGCAGGAGATCCCGACGGAGCTGTTTATTAAAGCCCAAACCCTCGGCGCCAATAGCTGGACGGTGGTGCTGCGGGTGGTGCTACCCCAGCTTTTATCACGGCTGATTACCTCACTGCGACTGCTGCTTGGATCGGCATGGTTATTTTTGATCTCTGCCGAGGCCATTTCCGCTACCGCCGGGCTGGGGTATCGCATCTTCCTGGTCCGTCGTTATATGGCGATGGATGTGATTATTCCTTATGTCCTCTGGATAACGTTGCTGGCATGGCTGATGGATCTGGCGCTGCGTCGGCTGCATAACGTTTGTTTTCCGTGGGCGGAAGGAGGCCGGATATGAGTTTTATCAACATCAACAATATCTGGCAGGAGTACGGCGACCATGTCGTGCTGGAACGCATCAACTTGCAGGTTAAACAGGGAGAGTTCTGCTCGATGGTTGGTGCATCCGGCTGTGGGAAGTCGACGTTTTTACGTCTGTTGCTCGGCCAGGAGCAACCCACGCGAGGAACCATCACGCTTGAAGGTCAGCCGCTGGTGGCGGAACCGGATCGCAGCCGCGGCGTGGTATTCCAGCGCTATTCCGTATTCCCGCATCTCAACGTGCTGGATAACGTCGTTATCGGGCTCGAACTGCCGGTTTCGCCGCTGTTTGGTCGCTTGTACGGTCGCCGGAAACGCGATGCTCGCCAGCAGGCGCAGCAGATGCTGGAGCGAGTCGGGCTGGGCCATGCGCTGGAAAAATATCCGGCGCAACTGTCGGGCGGCATGCAGCAGCGGCTGGCGATTGCTCAGGCGTTTGTGATGCAGCCGCGCGTGCTGCTGCTTGATGAACCCTTCGGCGCGCTGGACCCCGGTATTCGCAAGGATATGCATACCCTGTTGCTCCAGCTATGGCGCGAAACCGGTATGACGGTGTTTATGGTTACGCACGACCTCGCGGAAGGCTTCAACCTTGGCACCCGGTTGCTGGTTTTTGACAAAGTGCGCATCGACCCACAGGCGCCAGAAGCCTGGGGCGCGCGCATTACCTACGATATACCGCTTAATGAAACGCGGATGTCGCAGTTGACAACCGATAGCGACAATAACGTTTACGCATTAAGGAGATAGTCTGATGACCGTACTTTTTCACTCATCCCCCAGCCTGCGCGAAGAGCGACTTCCCGGCGGGGCGCATACCTCGCTGATTTTGCGTAAGGGACAGATCCTGCGCCTGACCGATATCGAAGGCGGGGCTAACGTCAGCATGATGATGCTCAATCCTCACGAGAAAAGTGAACGTCTGAACCTGCCGGATACCCTGAAGGGGCAGCACACCGCCCGCCTGACCGCCGGTCACTGTTTCTACTCCGATATGGGCCGGGTGCTCGCCGGGATCGTGGCAGATAGCTGCGGCTGGCACGATCCGTTCGGCGGCGTACTCAATGCGGATGAAACGCGCGACAAATACGGCGCAGGACGCTACCAGGAACTGCGCAACGGCTTTTATCGCAACGGCGTCGATAACCTGTTGGTGGAGATGGGGAAATGGGGGCTTGGCCTTGAAGATTTGCTGATGGTAGTCAACTTCTTCAGCAAGGTCACCGTCGATGACGACGGCAGCTTCCGGTTTATCACCGGCCACAGCCGCCCCGGCGATTACGTTGAACTGTTTGCGCCGATGGATGTGTTGCTGGTACTGACCGCATTGCCGCATCCGCAGGACCCTGCCGTTGAATACGCCCCGCGTCCGGTACAACTGAGCTGGTATCGGGCCGACGATGAGCACGCCGCCGTAGACGCGCTATTGACACGCGACGAAAACCGGCGCGCGTTCCTCAATACCCAACTTTTTGCCCTGTAAGGAGGCTGCGATGACGCTTATTACCAGTAACTTTCGTCCCGAAGATGCCGTATACCGCCATGTGATCCCGGCGGGAGAACCCTGGCTTTTTGAGGTGAAAAAAGGGCAAACCCTGCGGCTGCTCGACCTCGAAGGCAATCAGGCGATTGATACGCTGTTCTACAATGCCGATAACCCCCGCGAGCGTTACGATCCCCAGCGTACGCTGCGCCGTCAGGGCAAGGCTTATCTGACCACCGGCAGCGTACTGTATTCCAATCTTGGTAACCCGCTGCTCACCATCGTCGCCGATACCTGTGGCCGCCACGATACCCTCGGCGGCGCCTGCGCTCAGGAGAGTAATACCGTGCGCTACGCCATGGATAAACGCTATATGCACAGCTGCCGGGATAACTTTCTCTGCGCCTGCCTGCACGATGGTCGTCTGCGCAAGCGCGATATCGGCGCCAATATTAATTTCTTTATGAATGTCCCGGTGACCCCTGAAGGCGGCCTGACCTTTGAAGACGGTATTTCGGCGGCGGGAAAATACGTTGAGCTGCGCGCCGAATGCAACGCCGTGGTGCTGATTTCCAACTGTCCGCAGTTGAACAACCCCTGCAACGGCTGGAACCCAACGCCTGCTGAAGTTCTGGTGTGGAATTGACCGGGTTATGCCTATCGGCTGAATAGTCTACCGACGCACAAATCTTAAGCGCCGGTTGGCCCCGGGGACGACCCCAGGGGAAACGCGATTTTTGCGGGACGACCCGCGTTCCTGTGAGTTCCGCTTATGTTTGATACCTTACTGATTGCCAATCGGGGTGCTATCGCTTGTCGCATCCTGCGTACACTGCGCGCCATGCAAGTCAAGGGCGTGGCCGTGTACTCTGAAGCCGATTTGAGCAGTTTACATATACGTGACGCAGATGAAGCGTTAAGCCTCGGCGACGGCCCGGCGGCGCAAACTTATCTGGCGAGTGAAAAAATTATTGCCGCTGCGCGGCAGAGCGGCGCCAAAGCGATTCACCCCGGCTACGGTTTCCTCTCGGAAAATGCCGCGTTCGCCGAGGCGTGCGAAGCGGCGGGGCTGGTTTTCGTTGGCCCGACGCCGCAGCAGTTGCGCATTTTTGGTCTGAAGCATACCGCTCGCGCCTTAGCCAAAGCCGAGGGAGTACCGCTGCTGGAAGGCAGTGAGCTGCTGGCCGATAGCGCTGAAGCACAGCGTGCGGCGGAGACGGTTGGCTATCCGGTGATGCTCAAAAGTACCGCTGGCGGCGGTGGAATCGGTATGCGCGTCTGCCGCGATGCCAGTGAGCTGTCAGCGGCATTCGAGGCCGTACAGCGACTGGGGCAAAACAACTTCAGTGACGCTGGGGTATTTCTCGAAAAATATATTGAACGCGCCCGTCACCTGGAGGTGCAGATCTTCGGCGATGGATGCGGAGATGTCATCGCCCTCGGCGTACGGGACTGCTCGGTACAGCGACGTAATCAAAAGGTGATTGAAGAGACGCCAGCGCCAAACCTGCCCGAAGGGATGGCCCAGGCCCTGTGTTCGGCAGCCATCGCCCTTGGTAAGGCGGTGAATTACCGCAGCGCCGGTACCGTTGAATTTGTGTATGACAGCGCGGCGCGGCAGTTTTACTTTCTCGAAGTGAATACCCGGCTTCAGGTGGAACACGGCGTGACGGAGCAGGTCTGGGGCGTGGATCTGGTGCGCTGGATGATTGAATTAGCGGCAGGCGATCTTCCGCCGCTGAGTCAACTGGCTGCCGGGCTACGGCCACAGGGGCATGCTATTCAGGCGCGCATTTACGCGGAAGATCCGGGGCAGCAGTTTCAGCCTTCTCCGGGGTTGTTGACGGAAGCGGCGTTTCCGGCGGCGGATGGCAGAAGTCTGCGTATTGATCGCTGGGTGGAAGCAGGCTGCGACGTGCCGCCATTTTTCGATCCCATGCTGGCGAAAATCATCGTATGGCGCCCTGGCCGTGAGGACGCGATCGCCGGTCTGCTCCAGGCGCTGACGGAGACCCGTCTGTACGGCGTGGAAACCAATCTTTTGTATCTGCAGCACATTCTTGCTTTTGCGCCGTTTACCGAGGGCCACCCCTGGACCCGTTGCCTGGAGCAATTGCGCTATCAGGCGGCAACGGTTGAGGTTTTGAGCGCCGGTACCCAGACGACGATTCAGGATTATCCGGGGCGCCTGGGGTACTGGGCGGTGGGGGTACCGCCATCGGGGCCGATGGATGACCGCGCCCTGCGTTTTGGTAACCGCCTGTTGGGCAACGCTGAAGGCGATGCCGCGCTGGAGATCACCCTTAACGGGCCAGCGTTGAAATTTAATACCGCTGTTCAGGCGGTGATTTGCGGCGCATCGCTGCCCGCCACGCTGGATGGCGTCCCCCTGCCAATGGACCGCGTTTTTACTGTCCCTGCAGGGGCGACGCTGAAACTGGGAGCCATCAGCGGCGCGGGCGTCAGAAGCTATCTCTGTCTCAGCGGCGGCATTCAGGTGCCGGACTATTTAGGGAGTAAAAGTACCTTTACTCTCGGCCAATTTGGCGGCCACGGCGGGCGGGCTTTACGTGGCGGCGACGTATTGCATCTGGCGCCGCGGCCCACTGCCGCGCATGACAGTAAACTGCCCGACGCCCTGCGCACGGGGCTGGCGGATGTGCGTACGCTGCGGGTCATTTATGGCCCTCACGGCGCGCCGGAGTTCTTTACGCCTGACTACATTGAGACATTCTTTGCAACCGAATGGGAAGTGCATTTTAACTCCAGCCGTACCGGCGTACGTCTGATTGGGCCGAAACCGCTCTGGAGCCGGGATAGCGGGGGCGAGGCGGGGCTGCATCCCTCGAACATTCATGACAACCCTTACGCCGTTGGCGCAGTGGATTTTACCGGCGATATGCCGGTGATCCTGGGGCCTGATGGCCCGAGCCTCGGCGGTTTTGTTTGTCCGGTGACGGTGATTGAAGCCGATCTCTGGCAAACAGGACAGCTTAAAGCCGGGGATAAAGTGCGTTTTGTGCCGGTGGATCTTCTCACCGCCAGACGGCTGGCCGCCGGGCGACGCGCCGAACTGGCGACGCTCCAGCCACAGGAGACGGTCTGGCAACCTGCGCCGCTGACTTCGCCGATGGTTATGACCTGCGGCGAGGGGGATAAACGTCTGGTGGCGCGTCTTTCCGGCGATACGCATCTGCTGCTGGAAGCGGGAGAGGCGGAACTGGATCTGGTGCTGCGTTTTCGCATTCACGCGCTGATGCAGGCGCTGGAAGCGCAATCCCGACAAGGGGTGATTGATATCACGCCGGGGATCCGTTCGCTGCAAATCCATTTCCAGCCAGAAACCCTGCTCCTGGAACAACTGCTGGCGTGGGTACGCGCTGAATGGGCGACGGTCTGCGTCAGCGATGATCTGCAGGTCCCCACGCGGGTGGTGCACCTGCCGCTCTCCTGGGATGATCCGGCCTGTCGTAAAGCGATCGACAAATATATGACCACCGTGCGCCATGACGCCCCCTGGTGCCCGAGTAACCTGGAATTTATCCGTCGGATTAATAACCTGCCTGATGAACAGGCGGTGTGGAATACGGTGTTTGACGCCCGCTATTTGGTGATGGGGCTGGGCGATGTTTATCTCGGCGCGCCGGTTGCGACCCCGCTCGATCCCCGTCACCGACTGGTGACGACCAAGTACAACCCGGCGCGAACCTGGACGGCGGAAAACTCCGTCGGTATCGGCGGCGCCTATCTGTGCGTCTATGGCATGGAAGGACCTGGCGGCTATCAGTTTGTCGGCCGCACGCTGCAAATGTGGAACCGCTATCATGATGTCGCTGATTTTGCTGGTAAACCCTGGCTGCTGCGCTTTTTTGACCAGTTGCGGTTTTACCCGGTTTCGGCTGAGGAACTGCTGCGGATCCGTCGCGATTTTCCACTTGGGCGCTATCCCCTGCGTATTGAACATAGCACGCTGCGGCTGGCGGAATATCAGCAGTTTCTCGCGCGTGAAGCGCAGAGTATCGCCGCGTTTCGCGACCATCAGCAGCAGGCGTTTAATGCCGAACGTGAGCGCTGGATTGCCAACGGCCAGGCGGATTTTACCACTCAGGAGAACGTAACCGAAGAGGGCGGCGATATGCCGTTGCAGCAGGGTGAGCAGGGGGTGGAAAGTCCAATTTCCGGTAACTTATGGCAGGTGCAGGTCGCAGTGGGGAGTCGGGTGCGCGAGGGAGAGGTGCTGGTTGTGCTCGAATCCATGAAGATGGAGATCCCATTACTGGCGCCGTGTGACGGCATTATTCAGCAGATTAGCGTTCAGCCGGGTAGCGCGGTTCATGCCGGGCAACGGGTGGCGGTGATTATTGAGGAGAATGTGTAAATGCAGCAAACGTTTGATTTACGCCTGGCAACCCTGGCGGCGGATTATCGCAGCGGTAGCATCACCCCACGTGCGTTGCTGGCGAAAATACGCCAGCGGGCGCAGGCGTTGAATCCGGAGTTTCGGCTTTTTATTCATATACTGAGCGAAGAGGAGCAGGCGCCTTTTCTGGCGCGGCTGGACGCATGTACGCCAGAATCGTTGCCGTTATACGGCGTGCCGTTCGCCATTAAAGACAATATTGACCTGGCGGAGAGTGTGACGACCGCAGCCTGTCCGGCCTTTGCCTACCGGGCGGAGCAGAGCGCCACCGTTGTCGAACAGTTAATTGCGCTGGGGGCGGTGCCGGTAGGTAAAACCAATCTCGATCAGTTTGCCACAGGCCTCAATGGGACCCGATCGCCATATGGACGCTGTCGCAACAGCTATCACCCGGATTACCCCGCCGGCGGGTCCAGCGCCGGTTCCGCGCTGGCGGTGGCGTTAGGCGTCGCCAGCTTTTCGCTGGGGACCGACACCGCCGGTAGCGGACGGGTGCCCGCCGGGCTGAATAATCTGGTGGGACTGAAAGCGAGCAAAGGGCTGATCTCCACCGCAGGGGTGGTGCCCGCCTGCCGTACGCTGGACTGCGTAACCTTTTTCAGCGCTACCGCCGATGAGGCCAGTCAGTTGCTGGATCTTGTCGCGCGCGACGATCCGCGGGACGCATACAGTCGCCACAATCCGCAGTGGAACCGTCGTCAGGCGTTCGGTACGCCGTCGGCGGGTTTTCGTTTTGGCATACCGCGCGAGCTTAATTTTCTCGGCTGCGAAGCGAGCGCACATCTGTTTACCCGCGCCTGCGAGCGAATGACGGCACTTGGCGGCATCCCCGTCGAAATAGACTTCACCCCGTTTCTCGCGGCGGCCCGTTTGTTGTATGAAGGGCCGTGGGTTGCTGAACGCTATGCGGTGGTTGGCCCGTTGATTGAACAAAACCCGGATGCGGTGCTGCCGGTGATTCGCGACGTGCTGGCGAAAGCGCCGGGGACGGATGCGACGACGACCTTTAAAGCGATGTATCAACTGCAGCATTACAAGGCGCAGTGCGACGCGATTCTGGCAACGCTGGACTGCGTTCTGACGCCAACCTATCCGCGTCCGGTTACGCTTGACGAACTGGAAGCCGAGCCGATCAAGCGTAATGCCGATTTGGGGTATTACACCAACTTTATGAACCTGCTGGATTATGCCGCCGTCAGCGTGCCGGCTGGATTTATGCCTGACGGGCTGCCATCCGGCGTGACCCTGTTTGGCCGGGTCTTTACCGATCAATATCTGCTGAGCCTCGCCGATGCGTTTCAGCGTTGTGAACCGCTGGCGCTGCCTGGCGGGACGTTGCCGGACAGAACGCCACCTGCACATGCCGCCAGCCATGACCGAATGGCGCTGGTTGTTTGCGGCGCGCATCTTGATGGCCTGCCGCTTAACGGCCAGCTACGGGCGCGAGGCGGGCGATTGCTACAGGCGACCCAAAGCGCGCCTTATTATCGTTTATACGCGCTTGCTGATGGTAAACGTCCGGCGATGGTGCGTGATAATTGCGGCGGGAGAGCGATTGCGGTCGAAGTGTGGGAATTACCTTCCGCAGAGGTCGGTTCATTGTTAGCCGGTATCGCTGCGCCGCTGGGTTTAGGGCAAGTCGAACTCGCCGACGGACGCAGATTAACGGGGTTTATCTGCGAGGCTGAAGGGTTACAGGGGGCCACGGAAATCACCGCGTACGGCGGCTGGCGCGCCTGGCTGTCACTCTAGTCGGTCTGGACCTTTGTCGCGTGCGGCAAAGGTCTTTTATGTGACGGTGTCACTTATTTTTCTAACATACTGATACATTTCTGCCAGGTCATTAGCAACCTTTCGGTAGGGCTCGCGCCCTGAGAACGTTATTCTTCCCCGCTTTTCCATTTTCAGGCCCTTTGTAACCCAGGTAAACGACCGCTAATGTCCCTAATGAGAGATGAAATTCGCGACCACTCAGCGGAAAAGATGCTATTTATCCGCCGTGCCGTAATTGCTTTTCTGGTGGTGGTGGTCTGCTTTGTTATTCTGATTGTCAATCTCTATCACCTCCAGATAGATCAGTACGACTTTTACCAGACCCGCTCAAACCAGAATGACATCAAGATGCTGCCCATCGCGCCAAGCCGGGGGCTGATTTTCGATCGTAACGGTATTCCGCTGGTGCAAAATGTTACATTGTACCGTTTACAGGTGATCCCGAGCAAAATCGCCGATATGAAGGCGCTCCTGCGGCAGTTAACGCCGATTATCGATCTCACCCCACAAGATATCGCCGATTTCCGCGACGACATGCAGCACAACAGCCGCTATAAAGAGGTGACCTTAAAATCCGATCTCAGCGATGTTGAAGTGGCGCGTTTTGCCGTCAATGAGTTTCGTTTCCCCGGCGTGACCATTGAAAGTTACCAGCAGCGCCGGTATCCCTATGGCGCGGAACTGGCGCACGTGGTCGGCTATGTATCGAAAATCAACGACAGCGATCTGCAAAAGCTGGCGAAAGCGGGCGAAGCGGAGAACTATGCCGCCGACCACAATATCGGCAAGCAGGGCATTGAAGGCTACTACGAGAAAGCGCTGCACGGCACCACCGGCTATCAGGAAGTTGAGGTGGATAACCATGGTCGGGTGGTACGCCTGCTGAAAGAGGTCCCGCCGGTGGCCGGAAAGAACATCTACCTGACGCTGGATCTGCATTTACAGCAGTATATCGAATCGGTGCTGAAGGGGCAGCGTGCAGCGGTCGTCGTCGTCGATCCGCGCGATGGCGGGGTGCTGGCGATGGTTTCCAGCCCCAGCTATGATCCAAACCCGTTCGTCAGGGGGATTGGCTATCAGGCTTATCGCGCGCTACTGGATAATCCGGATCGCCCGCTGATTAATCGCGTGACCCAGGGGCTATATCCACCCGCATCAACGGTGAAACCCTATATGGCGCTGTCGGCGTTGTCCGCGGGCGTCATCACCCCTACCACGACGTTTTTTGGCGGGCCGACCTGGACACTGCCGGGCACGCAGCGCCGCTATCGCGACTGGCTGAAGAGCGGTCACGGTATTCTAAATGTTACCAAAGCGATTGAAGAGTCGGCGGATACGTTTTTCTATCAGGTGGCGTATGAAATGGGGATCGACCGTATCCATGAGTGGTTAAGTAAGTTTGGCTACGGACAGTCAACGGGGATCGATCTGAATGAAGAGTATACCGGGGTGCTGCCGAGCCGGGAGTGGAAGCTGAGGGTACATAAAAAACCGTGGTATCAGGGAGACACGATCTCCGTCGGCATCGGCCAGGGCTACTGGATTGCGACGCCAATTCAGATGGTGAAGGCCCTGACTACCCTGATTAACAACGGTAAGGTGAAAAACCCGCATCTGCTCTATTCCATGAAGCAAGGCAATATGATTGAACGCTACCAGCAACCGCAGAATCTTCCACAGATTGGCGATCCGCATTCACCTTACTGGGGGATTGTGCGTAACGGAATGTACGGCATGGCGAATCTGCCGAACGGTACCGGATATAAGCTGTTTCACACTGCGCCGTACCAGATTGCGGCAAAATCCGGTACTTCCCAGGTCTTCAGCCTCAAGGAGAACCAGACCTATAACGCGAAAATGATCCCGGTGCGTCTGCGCGACCATATTTTCTATACGTTGTTTGCGCCGTATCAGCATCCGAAGGTGGCGATGGCGTTGATTCTGGAAAACGGCGGCGGCGATGGTGTGGTGGCCGGGCCGACTGCACGTAAGATTCTCGACCATATCTTTGATCCGGCCAGTGCATCACAGGACGGTGGCGCGGGAGCGAACGTGCCGCAGGTGGAGAGCGCCGATGCGCGGTAGGCCGTTATTCACTCTGGTCATAAGCGATGACGGATTGGTTATTTGCCGCCGTCTGCGCTTTTGCTCATAGTAGGGTTCTGGATGATTCTGAAAAAGGCGCTCTGATGTCGTTAAGCCGAAAAACATTGCTTCTTGTGCAAACTGGTACTCCGCCGGTTGAAATCATTTCCGACCATGGCGATCTTCCTGTCTGGTTTAGCCATTTACTTGCGCCCTGGCGCAATAAAATCCGCGTCGCGCGGGTGTTTGCCGGGGAACCGCTTCCCGCGCCCGATAAGGATACGGTGGCGGTGATCACCGGCTCCTGGGACATGGTAACTGAGCGTCTGCCGTGGAGTGAAATGACCGCCGAATGGATCCGTGAAGCGATGACGATGGCGATGCCGCTGTTTGGCGTTTGCTATGGGCATCAACTCATGGCACACGCGCTGGGCGGTGAGGTGGATTATCACCCGGCAGGGCGCGAGGCGGGAAGCAAAACTATTTCACTGTCTGAGCGTGGGATTAAGGATAGCCTGCTGGCGAAGCAACCGGCCTCTTTCAGCGCACATCTTACCCATATGCAGACGGTGATCAGGCTACCGCAAGGGGCGACGGTGCTGGCTTCTTCCCGGCACGATCCGCACCAGATTGTCCGTTATGGCGAACATGCCGTGTCCACTCAGTTCCACCCGGAAATTACCCCGGCGATTGCTCGCTCGCTGATTGCCTGGCGCCGGACGGCGCTGCGCAATGAGGGGATTGATCCAGAAAAGCTGAGTCGCGAAGTGGTGGAGAGCCCTGAGGCATCTGCTGTTTTGACCCGTTTTATCGCTCACTATCTGACGCCGGATCTGAAAACGGCTTAACGAGGGGCGTCGGAGGGAAGCAGGGGAATAAAAAGCCGATAAGGTGAGTTATCGGCATACGATTGCTGACATCGCGCATTTTTCCGCAACCGCCCGGCGGCGCTTCGCTTGCACGGGCCTGTGGGAAATACGTACCACAATGATACTATTGGTGTTGTAGGCCGGGTAAGGCGTCAGCCGCCACCCGGCAGAAAGGTGTATAGCAGTGTCCGGAAAATAAGGTTATTGCGCCAGCAATTCCTCAGTGGTACGTTCCACCAGGCTTAGCAGAACCTTTATGTCATCTAACGTGACGAGGGGGTTCAGCAGCGTCAGTTTCAGGCAGGTCACGCCTTTGTGCTCGGTCACGCCAACGTTGGCGCGACCAGTCGCCAGCAGCGCATCGCCAACACGCTGGTTGAGCAGGCCGATGGTCATATCATCGCTGCCCGCCATCTGGTGAGGGCGAGAACGGAACAGCACGCTCGCCAGCTGCGGCTGCATCACCAGTTCCAGCGACGGCTGAGTTTCGACATATTCCGCCACGTTCAGCGCCATGGTCACGCCGTGATCGATGATCTCCGCGTACTGCTTCCGGCCCAGTGCTTCCAGGCCCATCCATAGCTTCAGCGCATCGAAGCGACGGGTGGTTTGCAGCGATTTAGACACCAGGTTCGGTACGCCGTGCTCTTCATCGAATTCGGAGTTCAGATACGCGGCCTGATAGCGCATCAGCTCGTAGTGACGGGCTTCTTTTAACAGAAACGCGCCACAGCTGATGGTCTGGAAGAACTGTTTGTGGAAATCCAGGGTGATGGAATCCACTAACTCAATACCATCCAGACGGTCGCGATACTTTTCAGACATCAGCAGCGCGCCGCCCCAGGCAGCATCAACGTGCAGCCAGATCTGGTGTTCGGCGGCGATTGCAGCAATGGCCCGCAGCGGGTCAATTGCCCCCGCATCGGTGGTGCCTGCGGTGGCGACAATCGCCATGATCTGTTCGCCGTTGGCCTGCGCCTGCGCGATCTTCGCTTGCAGGTCCGCTATGTCCATCCGGGCGAACTCATCGGTTTTCACCAGCGTCACGGAACGGTAGCCGAGGCCCATCAACGCCATATTTTTCTGCACCGAGAAGTGGGCGTTTTCTGAACACAGCACTTTGTACTGACGGATATCGCCCGGCAGCCCCTCCTGCTGGATCGAATGACCCTGGCGGGCGAAGAAGGCATCACGCGCCAGCATCAGCCCCATCATATTGCTCTGAGTGCCGCCGCTGGTGAACACGCCCGCATCGCCAGCGCCGTAGCCGACCTGGGCGCGTAGCCACTCAATCAGCTTAATTTCGATAAGGGTCGCTGACGGACTTTGATCCCAGGAGTCCATGCTCTGGTTGGTGGCGTTAATCAGCACTTCCGCCGCCTGGCTAATCACCAGGCTCGGGCAGTGAAGATGCGCCACGCAATGCGGGTGATGTACCGACAGGCTGTCTTTGAGGAAAAACTCGATCGCCCGGTCAATTGCCGCCTGGTTGCCGAGCCCTTGTTCATTGAAATCAAGGTGGATGCGCTGACGTAATTCGTCAACGCTTTTCCCCTGATACATCTCAGGCTGCTGCAGCCACTGCGCTACCGCCTGGCTGCTCTGGGCGATCGCCTGCTGGTAGGCGTCAATGCTCTGCGTGGTACCGGCAAGAACTGGATTCAATTTTGACATTGCGGTCATTCGCTCCACTCAGACCGGTTTTACGCCGGCGCCCAGCAGGGCCTGTTCAAATTTATCGAAGAAGATCTCCAGCTCCGCGTTACTGATCAGCAGGGATGGCAGCAGACGCAGTACGCAGCCGTTACGACCGCCGCGCTCAAGGATCAGACCCGCTTCAAAGCACTTCTTCTGCAACAGCGCAGAGAGTTCGCCATCCGCCGGGTAGCTACCCAGATGGTCCGGCGCTTCGTTCGGTTTAACGATTTCAATACCGATCATCAGACCCAGACCGCGCACGTGGCCGATAACCGGGTAACGTTTCTGCATTTCCGCCAGTTTGCCTTTCAGCCACTCGCCCTGGGCGGCGACTTTATCGGCGATATGGTTGTCTTTCAGATAGCGCAGGGTGGTCAGGCCGGTCGCCATCGCCAGCTGGTTACCGCGGAAAGTCCCAGTGTGGTGACCCGGTTCCCAGGCATCGAACGGCTTTTTAATACCGAGAACGGCCAGCGGCAGACCGCCGCCAACGGCTTTTGACATCACGATGATGTCCGGCTCAATGCCTGCATGTTCAAAGGCGAAGAATTTACCGGTACGGGCAAAGCCTGCCTGAACTTCATCGATGATCAACAGGATGCCGTGTTCCTGAGTCACTTTACGGATGCGCTGCAGCCACTCGACCGGCGCCGGGTTCACGCCGCCTTCCCCCTGAACGGCTTCCAGGATCACCGCCGCCGGTTTACGCACGCCGCTTTCCACGTCGTTGATCAGGTTTTCGAAGTAGTAGGCCAGTGCTTTTACGCCCGCATCGCCGCCGATACCCAGCGGGCAGCGATACTGATGCGGATAAGGCATAAACTGCACTTCCGGCATCATGCCGTTCACCGCCGCTTTCGGCGACAGATTACCGGTGACGGACAGCGCGCCGTGGGTCATCCCATGGTAGCCGCCGGAGAAGCTGATTACGGAAGAACGACCGGTGTATTTTTTCGCCAGTTTCAGCGCCGCTTCCACGGCGTCAGCGCCGGACGGGCCAGTGAACTGCAGGCAGTATTCTTTGCCTTCGCCCGGTAACAGAGAGAGCAGGTATTCAGAGAAGCGATCTTTTAACGGTGTTGTCAGATCGAGGGTATGTAACGGCAAGCCGCTGGTAATGACACTTTGGATGCTTTGTAACACATCAGGATGGTTGTGGCCGAGAGCCAGAGTACCGGCGCCGGCAAGGCAATCCAGATACTGCTTGTTATCCGCATCGGTCAGCCAGACGCCTTCCGCTTTAGTAATCGCCAACGGCAGTTTGCGCGGGTAGCTCCTGACATTCGACTCGAATTCAGCCTGACGGGCCAAAAAGGTATCGTTGTTTGCATCTAATAAATCTGCGCCTAAAGTATCAATACGGACTTTATCCGTCATCATATCACTCCCACAACCCGTGTTTCGCTTGAACGCGGGTTGAATAAAATGGTGTAAAAAATTGAATTGCCATGCATAAGGCGCGCACAATATATGGCTTTTTAAATTTGCATTCAACGTTTTATTTATTAAGGTATTTTTTCATTATTCTTACTTTAACGGATAGACCTTTAATTTATTGATATTGTTATTAATTATTAAATAGCCCAAGGCCTTTTAAATTGTCATTTTTAGTTAAAAATAACGTACTTTTATTACCGCGATGCTGCCCTTGCCGGTGGAACGATTCCGCCAGCAAGGCCATGACTCAATGCAGTTCAACCGCATAATTTGTCAGCGGGGTAATTTTTTTAACTAACTTGTTGGTGTATAAAAACTGTTCATAGGCTTCATAGCGCGGTTTATTCAGCGCCGCCGGATTGACGGCAAACAGGGGGAGGGTTTTCAGCCAGGCCTGCTTGTTCAGTTCGGTGTTAAGTTCAGGATGCGCGTCGGCAAAGGCCAGCCAGGTCTGCTGAGGATGGGCGCGCAGATAAGTGACCCCTTTTTGCAATGCGGCAAGGAATTTCTTGATTTTCGGGGCGTTGACCTCGTCACGGTTGGCGACGATCACCAGTTCATCGTAGGCCGGTACGCCATAATCCTCGACGTTCATCACAACGGGATCTTTCCCCTGCAGCTTCAGCTCCAGCGCTTCTATATTACGATAGCCGCCAATGACCGCATCGACCTGGCCGGCTAGCAGGGCGCTGGTTAACTGGAAGTTAACATTGACCAGTTTGATACTTTTGGGGTCGATATGCGCATACTGCGCCATGGTTGCCAGCGTCGCCTGTTCAATACCGCTAACCGAATAGCCAACTTTCTTGCCTTGCAGGTCGGCCGGGGTTTTGATGTCTTTATCCAGGGTAATTACCGTGTTTAACGGTGAATTAATCAGCGTACCGACGCGCACCAGAGGCAGCCCTTCATCAGCAAAAAAATGCACCTGCGGCTGATAGGTGATCGCCAGATCGGCCTGATGAGCGGCCACCAGTCGCGGCGGTAACGCCGGGTCCGATGGCGGCACAATGGTGACGTCCAGTCCGGCTTCTTTAAAGGCGCCAATCTGTTCGGCCACCATGATCGGCGCGTGATCCGGGTTGATATACCAGTCCAGCACAAGGGTGAGTTTCTCGTTGGCCAGCGCCTGGCCGCAGAGCAGCGCGGTGAGGGTTATTGCGGCGGGTACAGATTTACGCATGGTTACTCCTTATATAAAAGCGTCATTATTCCGGCGCCCAGTTAATCAGCCGGTGTAGAAAAGCATCCACTGTCAGCCATAACAGGACCGTCAGCAGCACTAAAATAAACAGCGCCGCAAAACAGATATCCGTCTGCAGACGCGCGTTGGCATTGAGCATCACGTAGCCCAGGCCTTCGGCTGAGCCGACCCATTCGCCGATAATCGCCCCGATGGGGGCGACGGCCGCGGCCATTCTCAGGCCGGAGGCAAGAGCCGGAAGGGCCGCCATCATGCGCACATGGCGCAACTGCGCGCCAAAAGATGCCCCCATGGTGCGCGCCAGATCGAGATAGTCGTGGTTGACCCGCCGTAACCCGTCAAAAAATGCCGAGGTCACGGGGAAGAAAATCACCAGCACCGCCATCATCACTTTGGCGCTTATGCCGAAGCCAAACCACAGTACGAGTAGCGGGGCGAGGGCAAAGACCGGGATCGCCTGACTGGTCAGCACCAGCGGCATTAGCCAACGTTGAATACGCGGCGAGACGATCATACATAGCGCCAGCGCGACGCCGAGCAGCACGCCAGCCGTGAGACCGCAGAGGATCTCGCTCAGGGTGATCAGCGTATGCCAGCCCAGGTAACCCCGGTTGAACCACAACGCGCTGGCCACCGCTGATGGTGAAGGAAGCAAAAAGGCCGGAATTCCGCTACGGCTCGCCAGCCACCAGAGCAACAGCAGGCCGCAGAACACCACGCCGCCGCGCAACAGTTTAGCGTTCATCCGTTGGCCCTTATTAGCTGTTGCAGCAGCTCCGCCTGGCTGGTTAATACCTGCGGATCGTCACAGGCTCGGGGCGGCATGCCGGATAAGCGGTGCGTATCGTCAATTCCTCCGGCAGCGGGCGAGAGTACCAGCAGGCGATGGCTGAGTCGGCAGGCTTCCATCGGATCGTGGGTGATAAGCATCACGGTACGGTTCACTAACAATTCGGCGGCCAGGGTTTGAATTCGCGTGCGGGTAAGGGTATCGAGCGCTGAAAAGGGCTCGTCCATCAATACAATGGGGCGATCTTCATAGAGGGTGCGCGCCAGGGCCGCCCGCTGGCGCATTCCCCCCGACAGAGAGGATGGCCGGTCGCTGGCGCAGTGTTCGAGACCCACCCGCCTTAACAGCGTGGTGACGCGCGTGTCATCAATGGGTTCGCCGCGAAGACGCGCGCCGAGGGAGACATTGTCACGCACGCTTAGCCAGGGATAGAGCAGATCCTTTTGCCCCATCCAGGCCAGACGTTTTGCCATCGGCTGGCCATCGCTGGCGCGAACATGACCCGCCGTCGCCTGCTCCAGTCCGGCGATAATGCGCAGCAGGCTGGTTTTCCCCACGCCGCTGGCCCCCAGCAGAGACACCCACTGACCGCCAGGAATATCAAATGAGAGGTTGTCGAAGATCTGCCGGGCGTGAAAACGTAAGCTGAGGTTGCGCACCTCGATACCCGGCGCTATCACGTTGCGCACTCCGTGACGGCATTGAGTCCCATTTGCCAGAAGCTGGCCTCCAGCCGCGTGGCGGTGGTGAAGATGCGGCTGAGTTCAGCAAATCGGGCTTCGCCGCCACGTTGTTGCCACACGGTTTCCAGCAGATTAATAGCCGAATTAACCCCGCGCAGATAGCCCTCATCGCCATAGTTACGGATCCAGGACGCATAGGGGTTGGTGGTGAGGTTAGTGGCGGGATCGTGCAGTAAGCCGAGGCCGATTTCGGCGTATCCGGCAACGCAAGGCATCAGCGCCGTCAACAGATCCAGCGTATCGCCGGCGTGACCGATATCCAGTACGTAACGGGTGTAGTTGACGGTTTCCACGGCTTCAGGTGTGGCCGCCATTGTCGCCTCATCCAGACCCCATCCTGTGCAGTAGTCTACATGTAGCGGGAGCTCGTCAAGAATGGCGTTCATCGACGCGGCGGCGGCGCGCATTTCTGGCAACGTCTGCAGTTTACTCACCAGCAGCGCATAGCTCCGGGCAAAGTGGATCAGAAACAGATAATCCTGAGTCAGGTAACGGCGAAAAGCGATTTCGGGCAGGGTGCCTGCAGCGAGTTGCCGGAGAAAGGGGTGAGCGACATAGTGCTGCCAGTCAGCGTTGGCCTGCTGACGCAGACGACCATAAATACCCTGGGTGAACGCGGGAAGAATCACTGGACCTCCTGATAACGGGGAGATCCGGGCGTGCTGTCAGAAGTGTGAACAGGCAGTGGCGCAAAACTGGCGAAAATGCCGACCCGTCCCTTCGCTGGCATGACCCAGATCAGGTTCAAAGGGTTCGGCTCGCGCCATCTCAGTCCTTACAGGACACCCCTCGGTTGGCCCTTGTTATACGATATTCGCTTTTTGATTACAATCCTGTGATGTGACAAGATTAGGTGACGTTGTCACCTTTTTTCAGGCCCGGTAAAGCCCGTGAATGAACCGGCTGCGCCAGGCCCGGTCAGCACAGTGCTGCCGGGCGAGCACGCACAGGGGGATCATTAGCGAAATTCAACCCAGCGGGCGCCGTCATCCGCTGAACGTACGCAGTTTTCCACCCAATGCACGCCGAGCGCACCGGCTTTGGCGTCCGGATACCAGAAATTATCCAACAGGGCGCGGTCATTACGATCGGTGGCGTCCATCGCGATGGCGAAACGGCGGTACAAATTCGACCATGCTTCAAATAAGCCTTCGGGGTGACCGCCGCCAATGCGATCGTCCTGTAAAGCCAACGGGTCGAGATAGGACATCCCGCGTTCGAGAATACGCACCGGCTCGCCCTGAATTTCATAACGCAGCTGATTGGGTTGCTCATCCCACCACTCCAGGCTCGCTTTCTCACCGACGATACGCACTTTCTGACCGTGCATCGAGCCGCAGTTTACCGCTGAACACCACATTGAACCGATAGCGCCGTTGTCGTACTCCATCAGCACATAGGCGTTATCCTCCAGCGGCGCACGGGTTTTGACAAAGCTCTGGCGAGAGCACATCAGACGCGTGATGGCGAGTTTTGGCGCCATGGTTTCCGCCAGAAACAGCGGGTGAGTGGCTAAGTCACCTAATACATAGCTGGGCCCGACAAATTTCGGATCCACCCGCCAGCGCGTGCTCGGGTTTTCCAGCTCTACCGGCTGCGCGTGGAAACCATGTGCGAACTGCATATTGATGATGCGGATCTCGCCCAGCAATCCCTGCTCAATCATTTGTCGCGCCTGCAAAATCATCTGATGACCGGCGTAGCCGTAAGTCACGCCAATGATTTTGCGTTGTTTTTCGCTAAGCGCTACCAGCGCATCCGCTTCTTCGGCGGTAAAGCACAGCGGTTTTTCACAAACCACATGCAATCCGGCCTCCAGCGCCGCACGGCAAATGGCGTAGTGGGTGTTGTTCGGCGTGGCGATGGAGACCGCTTCGATACCGTCTTCCCGCGTCGCTTCTTCACGAAACAGGGTTTCGTAATCGGCATAGCAGCGTCCGGCTTCCACGCCCAGTTGCTGACCGAATTCACGCCCACGCTCGGCATCAATATCAAATGCGCCCGCTAACAGAGTAAAAGCGCCGTCGCGCAGCGCCGCAGAACGGTGAATATAGCCGATCTGGCTGCTTCCACCGCCGCCAACCATGCCCCAGCGTAACGATCTGCCTACGGGTTTTGTTCCATTAATCATTCTCTTCTCTCCAGATTAAAAGCCAACGGAACGCAGGTAGCGCAGGCTTTCCGTGACGGCCTGTAAGCTGCCTTCAACATTGCGCGGATCGCGCTCTTGCTCAATGGTTATCCAGCCCTGATAGCCGCGTTTTTCCAGAAACGCATGTACCGCCGGATAATCAATTGCGCCGCTGCCAAGCGGGCACATCACCCCTTCAGCGCAGGCGGAGAAGAAGTCGATGCCACGGGAAATCACGCTTTCAAACACGTTCGGATCAACATCTTTAAAGTGCAGGTAGTCAAGGCGGTCAAAATGACGATCCAGCCAGCTGACGGGATCCATTCCTGAGTAATAAAGATGGCCGGTATCGAGACACAGACCAGCGATGTCGTGGGGGATTTGCGTCGCCAGCAGGTCAATCTCATCGGCAAATTCGATACAGCCGCCCGCATGGGGATGAATGACCGGACGGACGCCGTACTCCTGCCATGCCAGTTTGCTGATGATGACAATATGGTTAATCATCTGCTGCCAGTCGGCAGGAGACAGTCGCGGCGCCAGCTCGCTACGCCCGGCATATTGCGCTCGCTGGGGATTACCGAAATCAATGATCACCAGGTAAGGAGGCTGGAAAGGATTACCCGCTGTTTTTTCCGCAACGGGGACCTGCGATAAATTACGGCAAATGTTATGCGTCAGTTCGACGATATTCGGGAAGTTCTCTTCGCTGACCAGATCATCAAAGATCGTCCCGGCAACCAGAGATAACCCTTGTTTATTCAGCGCTGCGCTGAGTTCACTGGCCTGGGTTGGCAGATAGCTCCAGGGCCCTAATTCAATACTTTCATAGCCCGCGGTGGCGGCTTCCTGCAGCACTTTCTTGAAAGGCGGCAGATAAGGATTTTTGGGATCATCGACGCCCCAGCTACACGGCGCGTTGGCAATATGTATGGTCATGACGGATTCCTTTTCAGTGTGCGATGAAAGCGGCATCAGTATTGAATGAATATTTCAAATTCAACAACATCGAATTTTTATTTTTTTGATGTTATTCAAGGTTTATTTTGATGTTCTATTTGATGGTTTTTTATCAAAATGAGGCAGGAGAAGGCGCGCCGAGGAAATGCCCGCGCCATGGCGATCAGAGATTTTCTTTGGTGAGGAGGTCGAACGGCTGCAGGGCGTTGATAAAGGTTGCCTGTGACTGACCGCTGGCCTGGAGAAATGCGTTTATGGTTGCGTCTGCGAGTGCGGGCAGGCGGTGCGTGATCATCAGATCGATAGTGCCATCAATTAACGCCAGTTCGCCATTTTCCACCGGGCCGTGACAAATCAGCATCACCTGATGCTGGCGCTGATGCGCCTGTAGCGCGTCAATAATCCCCTCAACGCCGCCGCAAGGGGCGTAAATCGCCGTCAGGGAAGGGTAATCTCGCAACATGGCATCCGTTACCTGCCGGGCTATATCCGCACGTTCATAGCTGCGTACCGGTTCCAGCACCCGCTCGCCTTTTCCGTGTTCGCGCAGATATGAACGAAAGCTAATTTCGCAACTCTCCTGACAGATAAACCGATTATCACCGATGATGATGCCAATTTCTCCTTCATGGCGACAAAGCCTGTCGATCGCCCAACCGGCGGTGCGGCCCGCTTTTTGATTATCCAGACCGATATAGCCAGTGCGTTGCGCCACAGCCATGTCAGAGAGCAGGGTAAAAACGCGAACGCCTTTATCAATGGCCTGGGTAATCGCGTGGCGGATCAGCGGGTTGTCCAGCGCGACAATGCCGATCACATCCACTTCATCGCTCAGACGGTCGATGGCGGCCACCATGTCATCGATGGCGTTAATATCGTAATGCAGAAAAACGGGAGGCTGCGTCGGGTTATGCCAGGGCATGGCCGCCTGCTCAAGCATCTGCGCCAGTTGATGATAAAATGAGTGTGATTGCTGAAGCAGAATAAACCCCATTCGCAGCGTTACCGCTGACTGACCGCCAGCCTGCCGATAGCGCGATTGTTCCAGCGCGAATCCCAGCCGACGGGCGGCTTCAAGCACTTTACGTTCGGTACTTGCTTTGACGGGGGTACGTTTATTGAGCACCCGGTCAACGGTGGCAATGCCGACTTTGGCATCCCTGGCTATATCTGTCATGGTGACTTTTTTCGCTGACATTGATATTCCCCTCAGAAAATAATGATAAAAATCTATCATTATTTCTTTCGGTAAAAAAGCCCGCAGTCCTGGGTTTAAACAACGCCATCGGACAGTACATCAGACTATGCATATTAGGGGCGTCATTTATCCGGCAACGTTGTTTGTAACCGCTGAGAACAAAAGGTAAACCACCAGTGGTTGCAGATTGCTGACAAAGTGCGTTTTTCCGGAATTGCCCGGCGGCGCTTCGCTTGCGCGGGCCTACGAAAAACCCATAACATGATGATATTATTGGTTTTACATGCCAGGTAAAGCGATAGCCGCCACCCGGCAGAAATGCGAGCACAATATCTAAATCAGGTTTGTCATCAGCCTCACCAGTGGTTGCGGCGTTGTTCCTGACTTTTCATCTGTACGGGCATATTTCGCCATGTCTGTCATCGTGATTTCACGGTTCGATATCTTGTCGGTACAGATGGCCTTTCCCGGTTCTGGCTCGCAACCATAGCTCTTCATCAGTCAACGATGTCTGAATCAGTTCAATGGGCACGCCGGCATCATTAATTATTGCGACGAAATAATCATCGATGGGTTCATAAGGCCCAAGCAGTATCTCCTCATCTTTTAGGGCATCGGCAAGACAATCTACTTTAAATGCAACGTGTGGGACCGTTTTGATTAAAGGATGTAACGGAGAGTCGTCCGTAAAACGGTGCCATTGCACCCGGAAGCGCCCGGGATTATCCGTGGTGTACATGCCTGCTTTTTCGCTGAAAATACCCTCTTCCTTACCATCCTGCACGGGAATGCCGAAGTGGTGAAACTCGTATTTCACATTCGCTTTCATCTGTTTTGATTGCCTTATTTAATTGCTTGTCCCTTCGGGGGGCTAAATGGCAAGTGATGCGACCCAGGTTGAACAGGCTCAAAGTATAGCGTCAGGCCAGCTATCTTAAAGACGATGTCTGAGGATGGCAATCTGCCCGCTGTACCCGTCATACCCGGTTCCAATGTACGTCAACAACAATTCGGCTCCATACGGGGCCGCATTTTCGCTACAGATGGCATTGCGCAGTCTGCCTGTATGTGACCATTAATGTTTTTGATCAAAACGGTAAACGAGGGCTAAAGCGAGTAACAAGATAAATATGGGAGGCGCGAGAACCACTGCAGGGACATTAAGGGAAAAAAGCAGCCCCAGGTTGAGCACGATCTGATAGGTAATATAGGTGAGCAGGCCCACGATCGCGCCAATAGCTAATCGACTGCCCAGTCCGGGCGCGCGCGGAATGGTAAAAGTAAACGGAATGGCCAACAGAATCATGGACAGAACCAAAATGGGCTGCCCCAGTTTTTTCCATAGCGCGAGACGATATTCGGTGCTCGGCTGCCCTGAATCGTGCAGATAATCAATATAGTGATCCAGTTGCCGGATGGAAAAACTGCCGGGCGGCAGAATGAGCTCATTCAGACGAGCGCCGGAAAAGAGTGAATGCCAGAGCAGGCTGTCGCGCCTTTGAACGGTCTCTCTGTTATCTTGCCAGTTTTTTTGCATCACGTTGTGCAGCAGCCAGATGCCATTGGCCGCGGTGCTGGCCTTTTCCGCGTAAATATAGGACTCAAGCGAGCGATCGGCTTGATAATGAAAGATTTCAATACCCACCGGTTGGCCATTTTTATCAAGGGACTTCACGGTCACAAATTCGTTACCTCGTCGTGCCCATAGCGCGTTGACGGAAGCGTCGTCATCATTCGATTGTGCCAGAGTGCTGTTTTTCATCTGTAGGGCTCGTTGTTGTAGCGGCGATGCCACCCATTCATCGACAGCGCCTAACGAGACATTTATCAACAGCCCGGCGGAGAGCATCACCAGCGCAATGTTGAAGATCGACATACCGGCAGCGCGGATCGCCGTCAATTCCAGACTTTTGGCAAGCTGCCCCAGCCCGACGATCCCCCCGAGCAGCGCGATAAAGGGCCCCAAATCCACAAGAGTGCGGGGCAGCGTCATGACGGTCACATACAGCGCCTGGGTCCAGCGATAACCGTCAGGCGTGACGTCCTCAAGTTCATTGATCAACGTAAAGGTGGTAAACAGCGGGAGAAGCAGGCCAGCTGCGGCGGCGAACCCGATGAACACGTTACTGATCAGATAGCGGCTAAAAATCGTCATCGGGATATTTTCCACGGCAGGGATACATCGCGCGCGAGCAGCGCGCCCATACCGAGCGCCATCACCAGCGGAACCAGCCAGATGCCGGGGACCACCGGCAGGCTACCGTTAGCCACCAGTGTGCGACAAATGTTCCCGCCGTAGAAAATCACGGTAAACATGAGGGTGAGGGGAAGCAGCGTGGCGTAGCGGCCTTGTCGTGGTCTGGTGCGGCTCAAAGGGATCGCCAGCAGTACCATCAGCACTGTTATCAGCCCGCGGCTCTCCCGCCATTGCAGTTCCGCCGTGTCGGCCGGATCGACGGAGTGCGCCAATGCGATCAGGGAGGCAGATTTATGCCTGAACTCAGGATCGGGGATGAGCGGCTTCAGCGCAATATCGTAGCTGACGTAATTCTGCGCATTGTCATCGCGCCCCTGGCGATCCAGTACATAGGCGGAGCCCGTTTTCAGCCGAACGACGGGGTTACCGGGGGAGGCGTCGATCACCTCAACCGAGTGCGCACGGTACAGGTGCGTATGACTGGCGGAGCGCAGGTATATCAGGGCTTCAGTCAGACGGCTGGCTGTTTTGTCAATCTCGCTGGCGAGGATCATGCGGCCATTGCCGCTAACGTTGAATTTGTTAGCCTGCAAATGGCTGACATCCAGCATCGATTGTGACTCTTGCTGCAGCTGATAAATATTGGCGTAAGCCCAGGGGCGACCATACATTGAGAGCAGCGTGACCCCTGTCGCCAGCGGAATGGCAAGTATCAGAATCGCTTTGTACAGCCGTAGCGGACTGGCGCCTGATGCCTGCATGGCGGTAATTTCCGCATCGCTGTAGAGCTGGCTCAGCGCGACCGCCACGGAGACGTACAGGGCCACGGGCAGTATCATCTCTAATGCAATCAATGTCTTATAAAAAACCACATCGGCGACGACCCGCAGCGCCAGGGTACCATTGGCGGCATCGGTAAGATAGCGCTGGGCGGAGTAACTGGCAAACATGAAGATGAGAAAACCGGCGATCATTATCACCAGTCGACGAACCTCAACCATGATGTAACGTTCAATCAGCGACATGCGTCACGGGCTCCCGGCGATTGTCTCATGTGGCTTATCACGGTCAATCAGCCTGCGCAGCAGGGCGATGACCTGATCAACTTCATCCGGCGTCAGCGCGCCGTCTTTCGCCCACTGCACGCGACCGGCCTTATCCAGGACGATAATGGTGGAGCTCTCCTCCGGGAGTTGCCAGGCCTTGCGCCCAAGACCATCGCTATCGACGATAAATTGTGCCCACGGGTAATGCCGTTTATTTTTCTCGATTTTTCCTCGAACAAAAAAGCCGGAACCCGGTATGGCATCGTCGGTGTTGACGATAGTGGTAGGCTGGAAGCGGTCGTCGGGAAGATTCGCTTCCTTGATGGCGGCGATCAGCAGTGAATTTTTCTTTTTGGCGGACGTGCGGCCCGCGATGTACTGGATGACGCGCACCTTGCCCGCCAATTGCGCGCTTCGCCACGGCCTGTAGCTGAAATGGCCCTGACTCAGCAGAAGCTCACCGCGATCGTTAATCGCGATCGGCGCGACCGGTTCGCCATGAATGAAATTATGCGCTGATGCCATCAGCGGAGACAGTAGCAGAACGATGGTCAGCACTCTACGTAACGTCATCATGCCTCCGGGGAATAGCCATTGTTATCTGTCCGCGATTATCGCGGGCGCCGAAAGTGACAGGGGAAACCGGTCAAGAAGTTGTTCCAGCCGCTGGCGGATATCGATATCCAACAGCGCGGGTTGGTCGTAACCATTCCCGCCGGCCAGCTTATCCGCCACCATCACATCATGGCGATCGCCCATTAACCCGTTAATTGCCGCCAGAAAACGCGAGATCTGTCGGGCCTCCCGATTATCCGGGTCGATTGAACGCAGCGTGTCGTAAAAAGAGACTTGTCGACTGATGATTTTTCGCACGTCATGAAACTGCTTGCCAGTGAGTTTCTGGCTGGCGATTAACAACCGTAGCAGCCGCATCTGTTGCAGACGGTAGGCGATAAACCCATTCTCGGTTTCCAGCCGCGTATGGCGCAGTCTGTAACGCACGCACGACCAGACCGGTTTGCTGAGAAGCAGCCGCAACTGATTGCCATAAAACCGCATGTTTTTCCGGTTGCCGTTACGAAACGCATCCTGAAAATGGCCGAGCACCACCGTCGTGCTGTGAAACAGACGGTTGGCACGATGCTGTACACTGTAAAGCTGCAGGGCAAAACGTAAATGCTTATAGCGTGCGCGAATATATTTGTAGCGCATACGGGTTGCCTCCGATTGCGGAGCTTTCAGGAAGCTATTCACCAGTTGCAACAGTTCCTGACGGGAAAACCCGTCCTCCCAGAACTGCAGGCACAGCGCGTAGTTGTCACGAATGCTCTCAGGGGAACATTGCAGCTCAATATGTTGCGGCAGGCTGATTTGAGCCTCAACCAGATCGTCTTCTTCCACTGCGACAAATAGCGCCTGCGTGGTTTCAGCGGAGAATTTTTTCCAGGTATTATTCGCGGTCATGACTTTACTCTCTGGGCACATTCAGCCCTAACATATAGCGATTGCGATAGGCACTGATCGTCGGTATCAGGGATAACAGAACGTCTAAACATTGCCCTAGTAAATAAGCGAAGGCGGAGCCCTGCACGCCGAAGGCGTACGACATTGTCAGGAGTAGCGTAATGTAGGACGCCGCGGAAATAGCCTGCACGATGAGGAAAGCGCGCTGCTTGCCTGCCATGAACAGTAAAGATTCTTGCGGGAAGCCGATCATTGAAACGATGATCGCCCCCAACATGATTTGAATGAGATCATAGGCTTCCAGATACTGATGACCGAAAACCGCGGCGATTAGCGGCTGACCCACCAGGATGACCAGCAGTGCGACGGCGATGCCAATACCGCCAGCCAGCAGCGCGGAGCGCAGTCCCAGCAGCCACGGCCTGGTTGTGCGGGGATCAAGGCGCATGATTTCCGGGTAGAAACTTTTCTCCAGAAGTTTCGCCGGAGTACCTGTCGCATCGAAGAAGGTCATCGCAATTTTAAACAGCCCGGCGGCGGCGGGCCCCAGCACCACACCAACCAGCACGGTGGTACATGAGTTCCGCGCAGCCCAAATGGTATGGGCAATATTGGTCGTCCAGACAAAATTCCACGCGCCATGAATGCGACGCGCGGTATTGAACAGGCGCGGTTTCAGCGCGCCGTGGATCTGCCGACGGCGCAGCTCACGCGCGGTGAACCACCAGAATAACGTGCCGCCGACGAGATTAGAGGCGTACCAGGTGATGATGAACCCAGGAAACCCCAGATCCAGGTAATATGAAATGACGCTCCCAACGGCCTGCAGGAAAGGCTTAATGGCCTGCTGCACGGCGATTAAATCGAAGCGATTAAAGGCGCGCAGCACTCCTGTTGGGGTCGATGATGTCATCGAGGGAATGAGGGTACAGTACAGCATGGCGAGCCAGAAACTTTGCGTATTCAGCCCGAGGGCGTGGGCCAAAAAAGGCAGCAGCAGCATCCCGCCCAGTATGGCGACGGCGCCGCTCGCAATATCCAAACCGAATGAAAAGGCGATGACGTCGCGGAAGCGTCGGGTGTTTTGCTGCTCCAGAGCCGGCGTGCCGAATTGAACGACAAATTGCCATGTCTGAAATTTGATAAAGTCACTCACCGCTTTTGTATAAGCCTGAATCACGACCAGCACGCCGAACATGTCGGGCGACATGCCTTTACCGGCGCACGACAGCGCCAGTAACCCGAGCAGCGCGCTGGCCACACTACCGGAACCTAAATATGCGGCGTTACGTAGAATGGAGCGAAAAGCGCCGTCGGAAAACCACCGTTTCATGACAAAAACCAGCCGTTAGGGTTATTTTCTCGTCTCTTGCGCTGCCTGATCATAATATTTCTCTGCATCTGTTTAACCACCAGAATCGGCGTTTCCCCGGCCATCGACTTTTCTACCGTTGCACGACATCGCTACTGATAAGCGCGGCTCATTCGCGGGGTGGGAAATGCGATAGCGGATATGGCATTGAGCGCGTTATTCAGCACGTCATCGTAGGGTGCTCTGGCGTCCAGTTCGATAATGCGTGAACCGTTGTATTGCAGGCGCACCATGGTGGCAATTTTGTCTTTCAGCTCTTCATAACTGTGATCCGGCTTGCGTGCAAAAGCCGTATCGACGTCAATATTAAGACGAATGATCAGTTCTGGCCGGTACTGGGCCATACGTTGATATAAACGGCGTTCGCGTGCCGCCAGCCGCGTCAGCAGCCGGCCTTTTGCACGCTCCACGCCAATGCCGGGCCCATCGTAATAAAAGCCGGAAATCTCTGCTTGCGGGTAGCGATCGCTGATCACCAGCACGCCGCTCTGCGCCAGCCGGCATACTTTCCGCAGATTAGATGCGCGCCACAGTGAAAATCCGTACATGATCAACGCAGCCCAGAGCGCGGGCGGCTTATTACTCATCCGTTGGGTTTTATCGGATTTAGCCGCCAGGCGCCGCTCCAGCCAGACGCCGATGAAAGGCAGACGCTTGATTTTGTCGCCATCCTCGCCGGATATCAGCCCTAAATAACGCCGCTCTGTTGTGCAATATTGTCGCAGGCTATTGACCAGATCGGCGGTCAGCGTGGACTTTCCTGTACCATCGCTGCCCACCACGGCAATAAGCCCGGTGATACAGGCGGAAGACGAGTCCGGGGGAAAGGGGCGTTTATTTTTTTTCATCTGTTTCAGTACGAAAAAGTTATTTGTCAGCTACACACTGGCGGCTATCAATGAAATTTGAATTGCACGCAGTGCTTCATTAAAAATTTTATTCGCTGGTTCACGACCGTCTAAATCCAGTATTTTTGCGCCATTAAAAGTCAGGTGCGGGATAACGGCGATCTTTTCACGCAAGGCTGACAGTGGATGGTCGGGTTTGCGTGAATACGCCGTTTGTTCATCGATATCCAGACGAATTAATAATAAAGGCAAGTGAGAGGCCATCCACTGGTACAGGCGTCGCTCGCGCTTTCTTAACCAGCTAACCCAGCGGTTACCGCCGACCGTTTTTGCCAGTTGCGGGCCATCGAACCGAAACCCGGCAACTTCCGCCTGCGGATAACGGTCGGTGATCAGCAATATACCCCGGCGACTTTTTGTTAACATGCGGCGAAATTTATAAACGCGCCAATATGAGAGTAAAAAAATCACCAGCGCCGTTGCGTTGTCCGGCGGTGTGGAAGGACATTCATGCACGCGTCTGGATTTCGCCAACAAATAACGGGAGAACGGCGCACCAATAATGTGCAGGGAAGCGATCCATTCGCCAATACGCCCGGACGACTGACCAAGATAAAGTTGTTCCGTCGGTCTTTGTGCCGATAAAGCGCGGGCCAGACTGGCGGCTAAGGTTGATTTTCCTGAGCCGTCACAGCCCGTTATCGCAATTACGCGCAAGGGCGTATGATGAGATCCCGATCTTATTTGCTGACTCACAATAATTGATCCAATGCGAAAAAAACCATTGTATTCCAATCCACATTGGGTTCAAGATATTTATTGTTGTCTGCCACGATAATAATACGCCTTTTATTTCCTCTCGTTATTCCCGGTTGATATCTGGAGTAAGCTTTCTTGTTATTTTGTGCTAATTATTTGCGAAGAGGGGGATTTCGCTTTTTATGTTAATTATCGGCGTACCAGATGGGTGACGAAAGCAGATATTTTCAATAATAGTTTAATTTTTTGTGCTATTTGGTGCGACGTCGTAATGTTGCCCCGCGCACCAAATCTCTGGCGACGTAAGCGTTGTTTCGCATCAACAGTGGCACACCGTTTTCGTTTATTTGGCATAGGATCATATTATGAGTACAAAATTTCCGCCGCTGATCGCGGTAATTGGCTGTGACGGTTCGGGTAAGTCCACCGTGTGTGAACATGTGATCGGCTATATGAGAAGATATGGGCCGGCGGTCAGGGTTCATCTGGGAAAACAGGCGGGGAATGTCGGGCGTGCGGCATCCCGGCTTCCTCTGTTGGGAAGTCTGGTTGGCAAGGAGATCGCGCGCAATAGTAAAAAAGTCAAAATGGCAAAATCGAATCCTGGTTTGCTGCCGTCGCTGGTGATTAGCATTTTCGTGGTGCGCCGATTGCTGCGCTTTCGTCGGATGCTGGCGTTTCGTCGGCAAGGATTTATTGTGTTGACCGACCGTTTTCCGCAGGCGCAGATCCCCGGCGCCTACGACGGCACGGTATTCCCGTTAAACGTTGAAGGGAGCCGCCTTGTCAGATGGCTGGCAGACCGCGAACGGGCGGCGTTTCAGTGGATGGCGGGGCATCATCCGGATTTAGTCATTAAGCTGAATGTTGACCTGGAAGTGGCCTGCGCACGTAAGCCCGATCATCGTAAAGCGTCGCTGGAGAAAAAAATCGCCGTCACGCCGCTGTTGACTTTTGACGGTGCAGATATCGTAAATATCGATGCTAATCAGCCGATTGAACAGGTGATCGCGATGACGGAAAAAGCCATCGCCGAATTTATGGCGACGCAAGGGTATGGTTATTCGGCTGATGAGACATCTGCCGTTATGCATTAATGGTTTTACTCAAGGGCGGCGATGGCATTTCAGGCATCGCCGCCGGGGTAGCGGAGGGGATTACTGTTTCAGTACCGCAAAGGCATGGATGATCGCGTCGATATCTTCATCGCTGTGTGCGGCATTGACGCTGCAGCGCAGCAGGGTCATCTCCGCCGGAGCAGCAGGCGGTAAAACCAGATTGACATACACGCCCCTGTCAATCAGATCGCGCCAGAAGCGCAGACCCTCTTCTTTAGAACCGATTATCACCGGAACGACCGGGCTGATGCGCGGCCCCAGCGTATATCCCAGCGCGACGAGCCCCCGGTACAGGCGCTGCGCGTTGCTCCACAGTTTTTCCCGCAATTCGGGATGATGCGCAATTTTTCGCAGCGTCGAACGTACCGATGCGATGCTGGAGGGCGACGGCGAGGCGGTAAAAATATACGGGCGACTGCTGTAGCGCAACACCTCCATCTCCTTGCCGCCGACGGCGAAACCGCCGATAGAAGCCAGGCTTTTGCTGAACGTCCCGACAATAATGTCAACATCCTGTTCAACGCCCAGCGCTTCAGCCAGGCCGCGGCCGTTAGCCCCCATCACGCCAAATGAGTGCGCCTCATCTACCAGCAGATAACCGCCTAAGCGTCGCTTAATTTCGACAATTTCTACCAGCGGCGCGACATCGCCCAGCATACTGTAGATGCCTTCAACAATAATGAGCGCCTCGCGGGCGCGTTCGCCCAGGCGCAGCATGCGGCGGCCCAGATCCTCGGCGTCATTGTGGCGGAAGCGAATAATCTCCGCGCCCCCGAGTGCGCAGGCGTCGTAAATGCTGGCGTGGCTGTCCGCATCGATCAGCACCACCGAACCCGGTCCCGCCAGCGTGCTGATGACGCCGAGATTTGCGGTATAGCCGGTGGAAAAGACGATCGCGCAGGGGCGATCGAAGAAATCAGCCAGTTCCTGCTCTAACATCAGGTGCGAACCGTAGCTGCCGTTCGCCATGCGGGAGCCGGTGGTGCCGGTGCCCAGTGCGGCCATTGCCGCCTGGCCTTCGGCGATGGCCTGGGCGTCGAAGGTCAGGCCGAGGTAGTTATTGGTGCCTGCGAGGATAATCTGACGATCGCCGATGCGTCCGCGGGTCGCCGAATAGACTTCATCAATGCAGGTGCCGAACGGATTGAGGCCGGAAGTTTGAAACTGTACACGATCGTTGGCGAGTCGTGAAAATTTGTCATAAAGTCCCATGGCTTTTCTCCAGATAAGGGCGCAGCGCGTCAAGCAATTGCTCTGGCGTTCTGACATCAAGCAATATATTGATAGGAATGGAGATATCTAATTTATCTTCCAGCATCATCAGCAGATTCAATACTCTGATGGATTCCAGTCCAAGATCATTGACGAGATCGCTATCAGGTTTTATTTCCAATCCGCCTTCGACGATACTTTGTAAACACGTCAGGATATAATCCATCACAGCATCGCGATTTAGCATAAGAATGTTGACACACCTCTGTTGGGAATCATTAAAACAGTCCTTCGCGCAGCGCGCGCGCCAGGCTCACCTGTGGGTACCAGCTAATATGTTGTGACAGACGTTGGTTGCTGGCGGACCAGTCGCGATGGGTTAATTCATGTATTTTGCTGTGCGTCAGCATCGGCTCCTGTTTTGTCATCCGGCACCACAGCAGACTGATTTCCGCTATGCACGTCAGCAGCGGCAGCGGAATGGGCAGCAGATGCACTGGGCCCTGACGCACCGCGGCGCCAATATCCCGCAGACGCCGCCAGGTATAGCCTTCGGCAGCGCCGTCACACAGTTCGTAAATATTCGGCTGCGCCGGACTGACCAACAACCATTGACTGACCGCTGTCGCTAAATCGCTGACGTGCAGAAAGGAGAGTTTCGCCTCCGGCGCCCCCAGACGAGGAAGTACGCCGCGCAAAAGCGCGTTGAACAGCGGTTTAAGCTCTTTATCGCCCGGCCCGTAAACCGCGGTCGGGCGGAAAATTCCCAACGTCACCCCTGACGCGGCGGCCGTTAATTGCTGTTCGGCAATATATTTGGAATGCGCGTACCAGGAGAGCGCCGGGTAGCGGGCGGCCAGAGAGGAGATGAACAAGAAACGTCTGCAACGGCTGCTTTGCCGGACAGCCTGCATCAGGCACAGGCTGCCGGTGACGTTGCCGCGTGTGAATACCGCTTCTGCGTGTCCGCGTACCTGACCGGCACAGTGAACCACGGCATCCGCACCGTAAACCAGCTCGGCAAGGGATGGTTGATCTTCCAGCGCGCCGGGCACCCAGGTCAGATTGTCGACGGCAACGTTTCCTGCGCGCCGGGTCAGGGCGCGCACGGTAAACCCTTGCGCCAGCAGTGCGTGGACGATATGGCGGCCGATAAAACCGGTCGCCCCCGTGACGGCGACGGTTCCTGTCATTGGGCGAAACCCGCCAGGTGCTGCCGTTGCGGATAGAGCGAAGCGCTTAGCCAGCGTTTTTTCGCTTCGGCACGGGCCGGTTTTCCCGATGAGGTGCGCGGAATACTGTGCGGCGGCAGCAACTCGATATTTACCGTAATACCGAACTCGCTCTGAATACGCGCGCTCAGCGAGTGGATGATTTGCGCCCGGCGCGTTTCCTCGCTGATTCGGCACTGGATTTGCAAAATCACCCGTGCCGCTTCACCGTGCTCTTCAGTGACGAAGGCGATCGCGTCTCCGGGACGGATTTCCGGTTCCGACTCCGCAACGTATTCAATGTCCTGCGGCCAGATATTTCGCCCGCGAATGATGATCAGATCCTTTTTGCGCCCGGTGACATACAGATAACCATCCAGCAAGTAACCGAGGTCGCCGGTATCCATCCAGCCGGTGACCTGAATCTGCTGCTGGGATTCATCATCGCAGAAATAGCCGTTCATCAGGCTGGGACCGGAAATGTAGATATGGCCGACATGGCGTTCAGGCAACAGTTGCCCGCTTTCACTGCGGATCTCAATACGATGACCGGGCAGCGCTTTGCCGCAGTTGACGAATGTTGAGATTGCGCGCGTTTTTTTACCGGGCGCGAGCGCTTTGCCCTCATATTCCAGAATATCGCGGTCGACGGTATTGGTTTGCGGGCCGGCCGATTTATCGGAAAAGCTGACCGCGAGCGTATTCTCCGCCAGACCATAGCAGGGCATGAATGCCTTGCTGTCGAAGCGAAAGTGACGGAAGTGCTCGCCAAACTGGCTCAGCAATTCGGCCGGAATCGGCTCGGCGCCTACGCCCGCGACGCGCCAGCTGGAAAGATCCAGATCGGCAAGTTCTTTGGCGTTGCTGCGGCGCAAGCACAAATCGTAGCCGAACGGCGGCGCGACACTCACGGTGCCGCGATTTTTGGCGATCAGTTTTAACCATTGCATCGGGCGCATAGCAAAATCTTGCGTGCGCAGATAGTCGACGGACAACTGAGTCGCAACCGGCGTCAGCAGGAAACCCACCAGCCCCATATCGTGATAGAAAGGGAGCCAGGAAACACAGCGATCCCCCGCACGCAGCTTGATGCCGTGGCGGCTGATCGCCCCCAGATTCGCCATCACCGCCCGCTGGGTAATGATGACGCCGCGCGGAAAGCGGGTGCTGCCTGAGGTGTACTGCAGATAAGCGATATCGTCAGGCGAGGCTGCCGGTAGTGCGATGGCCGGTTCGGGCAGCGTATTGAAATCGGCGTAGCTGAGAATATGCGCAGAGGAGCTTTCCGCCGCGGCGGAGGCGATCAGCGGCTTCCACTCCTCGCTGCTGATAATCGCTGAGGGGTTGCAGCTGGCGATCAGTTCCTGCAGCCTGGCGGTGTAGGAATCGCGCTGACCAAGACCCATGGGGATCGCCAGCGGTACCGCCACGAACCCCGCATACTGGCATGCAAAGAAGGCTTCTACGAATCCCGCGCTGGTTTCCGCGAGCAGCGCAATGCGATCGCCTTTCTTAAGGTTCAGCGAGAGTAAACGCCGCGCGCCCGATATTGCGCGTTGTTTCAACGTACTGTATTCAAGAACGGCCACCAGTTGATTACGACGGTCATAAAAATTCATTCCCGTTTTGCCGCGCGCCGCATAATCTAACGCATCCACTAAAGTAGGAAAATCCGCATAACGCATGGGAAGAGAATGAACGGAACTTGTTTCAGACATAGACAAACATCGCCATAGAGTAAGATCGCCAAAAGAGCCAACACGACGCCTGGCGAGGGATTTGATATTTTTACTATGAACAGGTATTGAATAAGTTTGTTATTCAACCATCTTCATTCCACAAACAACGTATATTGGCGTGCATAATTCGCCCGCCGGTTATTCACCGGAGAAAACCGGCGACAACCGCGTTATTAACCTTAGGTGGCGCCTTAAAATATGCAGGGCGCATTGTAATAACCGAATATCGCCGTTCCTTAGGTCTGTATCTGTAGGGCAGGAAATAACGACTAACTCATATAGTCTGACCTCGTGCATAACAATCTGTACCCGGCATTTTTCAGGCTGCAGATGCACCGGTGTACGTCTTCGTGGAGCTGGCGCAGCGCGAAACGGTTAACCGTCTTGCCTTGTAGCGTGAATAATATAGGGTAGAAAAACTTAAACAAACCATAAACAGTATGCCGTTAGAAATTCAAAAGTGAATGGCTCATTTAACCTGAGCATTAAAAAAAGCATTAAGTGGTAAAAAATACAATGCTGCTCGTTATTAAAGTCGATAACCAGAAAAGGTAATTTTTTTATAAAAAAGCACGAAATAATAAAAAAAGCTCAAAATGGTAAAAAAGGCACTAAATAACAAAAATAGCGCTAAATAATAAACCATCACCTTCATTGCAAGCGGTTTTGAATGCGCCAACGCAATCGGGCCGTCATTTTGTTCGGGAGGTCATACATCATCAAATAAATAAAGAGTGCGTAAAAATGCTAACGGTGCTGTCGGGCCATTATTTAATTATGTTATTAAAAATCTAAGGCTATTTATGATCCGTGTTGAGAAAATTTCGCATAAGCGCAATCTTAAAGAATTTATTGCTTTCCCTTCGTTACTGTTCCGTGATGATCCAAACTGGATCGCACCGCTGTATCTGGAGCGTGAAGAGCATTTGTCCACAAAGAATCCCGGCACCGAACATATAGAATGGCAGGCGTGGGTCGCTAAAAAACAGGGGAACGTGGTCGGTCGCATTACCGCACAAATTGATACGCTGCACCGCGCGATTCACGGAAACGATACTGGCCACTTTGGCATGATTGACGCCGTTGATGATGCCGCCGTTTTTAGTTCGCTCTTTACGGCGGCGGAAGCGTGGCTGAGATCGAAAGGCGCGCATAACATCACCGGCCCATTCAGCCTTAATATCAATCAGGAGAGCGGCCTGCTGGTTGAGGGGTTTGATACTCCGCCATCGGCCCTGATGACCTACGCTAAACCCTATTATGCCGACAGGATAGCGCAGCAGGGGTATACGAAAGGAATCGATTTACTGGCCTATTGGATGAAGCGAACCGACCTGCATTTTTCACCTTCGTTAACCCGGATGATGGAGCAGGTACGCAAAAAAGTGACCATTCGTCATCTTAATCGCAAGCGCTTTCGCGAGGAGATGCAGGTGCTACGGGAGATATTTAATTCCGGCTGGCAGCATAACTGGGGGTTTGTCCCGTTTACTGAGCACGAATTTGCCACGATGGGCGATCAACTTAAGTATCTGGTTTCTGAAGATATGATCCACATCGCCGAAGTGGAGGGGGAGCCCTGCGCTTTCATCGTGGGGCTGCCGAATATTAATGAAGCCATCGCCGATCTGCAGGGACGTTTAATGCCGTTTGGCTGGGCTAAATTATTGTGGCGTCTGAAAGTCAGCGGCGTGCGCACGGCAAGAGTGCCTTTGATGGGCGTTCGTCAGGAATATCAGTTCAGTCGGATCGGGCCGGTGATCGCGCTGTTGCTGATTGAGAGGCTGCGCGATCCCTTTGCCAGGCATCATATTGATGCGCTGGAAATGTCGTGGATATTAGAGTCCAATACCGGCATGCGAACCATTTTAGAGCGAATCGGCGCGGTCCCGTATAAACGCTACCGCTTATACGAAAAAACAATTTAATTTGCGGATGAAGGCATCTGTGTGTTTTCCGGTCCTGTACGCGGAGGACCGGATGTTATCGGCTTTATCCTCGTCAGCGGAAAAACGAATCGACGCTAACCCAACGTTTACCGACAAGGACCGTCAGCGCGATTATTGCAACCACGGCAGCCAGATGGGTAACAAAGTCCAGCGAATCCAGATGTACCGGATGACAAAAGGCCAGCAGGCTTACCGCCAGGCTGGCAATCCCCAGCCCGGCCATCGCCAGGTTGCGAACCGGGTGCAGCGTGCGGGTACGTCGCAGACTGGCAATCATCAGCGCCATCATCGGCGTGCTGACGGCCAGCAGAAAGGTAAAGCAGTGGATGCTATCGTCATCATGGATTGGCGATGCGTCGCCGTGCATCGCGCGCAGGCTTAATCCAAACCACATCAGCCCGATGGGGAGCAGCGCTTTCCCGCTGAGCGTTCGCCGCCCGGCAATGCTCATCGCGAAGGCGTTGCGAATCGCCAGCGTGCCAAGCAAAAATGCCAGCAGGAGCTGGGCGATGGCCCAGGCGGCACCGGGTTGTGACCAGTCGGTCAGATCGCGCGGCAGCAGGCAACTCACGACGATAGCGCAGGGAAGGGCAACGCCCATCCAGCTCACTACCCGCCAGCCGGTCGGCTGCGGGCGTCTGACCGGCTGTATGTCGCGGCTAAGTTTTTCAATCAACAGATTATGATCGGTCATGATGGGCTCCAGAACGGCGCAGATTCTTCAGCGCCCGATGCAATAGCGACTTTACCGCCGCAACGCTCAGATTGTTATGCGCGGCGGCCTCGGTCAGGCTCATTTCATGCAGGTGAACATGCTCCACGATCTCACGCTGGCGTGCCGGGAGTTGACGTAAATAGCCTGCCAGCTCTTCCTCGCGGTCCAGATGCTGGGCTGCGTGCGCAGAAGAAGGGACGTCAGGCAGTATTTCGTCGTTAGTTTCCCAGCGCTGACGACGACCGCGCCGACGCAGGGTATCGATGGTGCGCGCCGAGATAATGGCCATCAGCCAGGGCAGAAATGGAAATGCCGGATCGTAGGTATGGCGAACCCGATGTACCGTCAGCAGCACATCCTGAATGACATCTTCAACTAATGCTTCATCGCTGATGTGTTTACGTACCTGCGCGCGGATCACGGATACCAGCGCTTTTAATAAACGGGTATAGGCGAGGCGATCGCCAGCCTGTGCCTGCGCCATGAGCACAGGCCAGTTTTCGCGTGCGTTGTCGTTTGTTTGCATAATCCGCCTTGTGCTATGACGCTTTTTTACGCGCGGCCTGGTACAGCGCGTTGATCACGATGCCGGGCGTCAGCACCTGCGGCAGGACCTGCGGTTGGCCGCCATCGGCGGGATAAACCACGTACAGCGGCAGACCGCCCTGGCCGAAGTGATTAAGCGCATCATCGACATCCGGGTTAAATTTTGTGGAGTCGGCGACCATATACAGCGTACCGGTTTTCGCCAGCGCCGCTTTTACCGCCTGAGTGGAAAGCGAGGTTTTCTCGTTGACCTGGCAGGTGATGCACCAGGAGGCCGTGAAGTTGACAAAAATCGCTTTGCCATGCCCGCGCTGTTCGGCAACGGACTGCGGCGTCCACTTCTGCGCCGTCACTTCAGCGACTTGCCTATCACCGGAGGATTTCATCACCCCCGGCAGCGGTGCGATAACGGCGGCCACCAGCGCCGCCGTCACAACGAAAAGCGCTTTATGCCCTTTGCCTTGAAAACGGCGCTGCTGGGCTATGCCATACAGCCAGGCGGCAAAACTTAGCACCACGGAGGCGGCGAGCAATGCGCCCAGCGCGGTGGTTCCGGCCTGTTGCGCCAGCACCCACACCAGCCAGGCATAAGCGCCGAACATTGGAAACGCCAGAATACGTTTAAGAATATCCATCCAGGCGCCGGGCCGCGGCAGCAGCTTTGTCAGCGGCGGGAACAGGGAGATCAGCGTAAAGGGGGCCGCAAAGCCCAGCGCCAGGAAAATGAAGACGATCAGCGCCACCTCTGGCGGCTGTACCAAAGCATAACCTATCGCGCTGGCCATAAACGGGGCGGCGCACGGCGTGGCGACCACAATCGCCAGCGCCCCGGTTAGCGCGGAGCGAGTAAATGCCCCGCGGCCTATCTCCAGCGCGCCGACACGCTGCGCTGCTAACCCGACCTCAAACACGCCCAGCAGGTTAAGCGCCGCGGCGAGAATAATCAACGCAAGCAGGCTGATCACCAGCGGCGACTGTAGCTGAAAGCCCCAGCCAACCGCCGTGCCCCCTGCGCGTACCGCCAGCAAAATGGCGGCCAGCGCCACCATAGTGATTACGACGCCCAACAAAAATCCCAATCCCTCGCGGCGGGCATGGGCGGCGTTATCCGAATGGCGTAGCAGACCAAGCGCTTTCAGTGAAATCACCGGAAAAACGCAGGGCATAAAGTTAAGGATGATGCCGCCGATAAAGGCGGCCAGCATGGCAGTTAACATCGCTGGCCTCTTTGTTTAGTGGGATTGCGGATGAGACGCGTCGTACTGCTTAACCGCCGCGAGCGTTTTTTCAATGTGCGTTTCCGGATTTCTGTCAGTGTAGCTCAGCAGGATGTCGCCATCAGGCGCAATAACATAAGAGGTACGGTCAGAAAGCGTTTTGCCTTTCATTTCTATCAGTGTCTGATACCGGGCTGCGACTTTGGCGCCTGGATCTGCCGCCACGGCGAATTTGTCGCGGCACTCCAGTCTGGAGAAATCACTCACCTGCGCGGTGTTGCCTGCGGTGACGCCCACCACCGTGGCACCCATTTTATTGAAATCATCGGTGGCTTCGGCAAAGTCATGCGCCTCAATGGTACAACCCGCGCTGAAGGCGGCCGGGAAGAAGTAAAGCACGACCGGCCCTTTTTGCAGTGCCTTTTTGAGCGAGAAGGTCAGGGGTTTACCAGCAAGGGCGCCCTGTAGCTCGAAGTCAGGGGCTTTGGCCCCCACCGGTAACGCAGCGTGGGCGCTGAACGCAGGTAGCGCGATAACAGCGGCGAGGGTCAGGGTGGAAACGAGAGTGTGTAACGATTTCATTATCAGCTCCTGCGAGGTATGAACGCTCTGGTTCGGGTAGACTCAGTTATTCAGTTCGCAGGAGCAGGGAGAAAAGTTGCGCGCGGGTGAAAATTTTTTTAACACGGCATGAACCTAACCGTGTTCAGTGTTCGATGATTGTACGGGGCCCGGCTGACTCGTGTTCTGTTACGACACTATATTGTACGCCACGATCGCCAGAATCGGGTTGCGGCAATGTTTATCAGGCTACGGGTCTCAGGGGCGTGAATTACTCTCCCCAGCGGGACTTCAGATAGTTAACGGCCTGCTGGGTTTGTGGCTGATTAAGATAATTTTCTCTGAACAAAATAGTGCCCTGAATTTGCGGTATCGACGCGTTTAAATCAAGCTGCTTTTTCAGTTCCGGCACGCCGCCGTTCACCATCCAGTCCGGCTCATTTTTCGACGGTTCGCCAACTTTATACAGCGCCACGCCAATATAGAGGCGGGTATGCGTTGGTTTCACCACATCCGCCCACCACTTTGCCAGCACATCGTAACGGGCGGCGCTACGGGAAAAAGGCCAGTACAGCTGCGGCGCGATATAGTCCAGCAATCCCAGTTGCACCCAGCGGCGGGTGTCGGCATAAGACTCGTCGTAGGCCGCCGCGCCGCGGGTGTCGGAACCGGCGGCGTCGTGCGAGCGATTGCGCCAGACACCCGCCGGGCTGACGCCGAATTCGACATCGGGATTGATTTGCTTGATGGTGCGCGAAACCTGCTCAATCAGCAGCTGCGTGTTGTGTCGCCGCCAGTCCGCTTTTGTGGCAAAACCCTGACCATACTGCTGAAATGTCCGGTTGTCGTTCAGCGGCGATCCCGGCGTTTCGCTATAGAAATAGTCATCGAACTGGACGCCATCCACCGGATAGTGCTGTACCACTTCCGCCACAATGCTGGTGATCCAGTCACGCACCTGCGGAATACCGGGATCGAGAACGAAGCGATCCCCGGCGGTGCGGATCCATTCCGGATGCAGGACATAGACGCTGGCGGGAACCTGTGCCAGCGTCGCTTTCAGCGCTTCTACGGTTTTCGGGCGAGTATTGGTCGAAACGCGATAGGGGTTAAACCACGCATGAACGCGTATCCCGCGTTTGTGCGCTTCGTCCAGCATAAAACGCAGCGGATCGTAGCCCGGATCCTGACCAATTTTCCCGGTCAGCATATCGGACCACGGCAGAATTTTTGACGGCCAGAGGGCGGTCGCGTCGGGTTTTACCTGAAAGAACACGGTATTAATACCGAGACTTTTTAATTTATCCAGCTTGGCGATCAGGGATTGCTGCTGCATGGCGATACGGCGGCTGGCATCGATATTGCCATTAACCGATGCCAGCGGCGGCCAGTCGAGCCGCGATACGGTCGTCAACCAGACGCCGCGTACCGGCTCATGGCTTTTCGGCAAAATGGACGGTTTGCTGGCTGGCGGGAGCGGGGTGACAAGGGATGCGGGGGGGGTACTGCGGCAACTGGCCAGTAACAGCCCCGCAGCAATTGCAATGACGGATATATTTATTTTATTCAACAGAAAGCTATGACCGCGGATCATCATATATGCCGACTTTTTCTGGTCGTGACGTAGGGGGCTATTTTCGTATTATGCGGCGTTAAGTCAACCGCTTAGATGACCGGCGCGGCAGTTTACGCCGTGAAGCCTTAACCCCGTCAGCCCGGCAGTCCATGGATCTTGCCGCGTTCCCGGGTCAGCCTGGTTATCTGGGCCGGGAACGCGGCTTCCCCGGCCCGGTTTTTTACTGTTCCGCTTTTTGCTGCCAGCCGCCGCCAAGCGCGGCAATCAGCTCAACGCTGGCGACCCACTGCGTACTTTGCAGTGACAGCAGACTTTGCTGTTCGCTCAGACTGCTGTTTTCGGTTGTGGCAACGTCAAGATAGTCAATCATTCCCGCCTCATACTGATTACGGGTGACTCTCGCTGATTCCTGCGCCGCCACGGTGGCCCGCTGCTGGGAAAGGATCTCGCCTTGCAGAACGCGTAGCTCAACCAGATAGTCCTCCACCTCCTGCAGCGCTTGCAGAACCGTTTGCCGGTAGCTGGCGACTTTCGCGTCATAGTTGGCCCGGGCCTGAGCGACTTCCGCCGATGTCGCGCCGAAGTCCAGCAGCGTACCGCTTAATGCCGGGCCGAGCGACCAGATACGGTTTGGCAGCGATAGTAGATTGTGTATCGCTGAGGAACTGACGCCGCCGCTGGCGCTTAAGGTCAGGTCCGGGTAATAACCGGCGATGGCGACGCCCACCGCCGCGTTCGCCGCCGCCACATCACGCTCTGCTTCGGCAATGTCCGGACGGCGCTGTAGTAATTGCGCGGGCAGCGTTTGCGGAATGGCCGGAAGCGTGGCCTGCATGTTACTGACCGGCAGGCTGAAATCCGCCGGCGCTTTCCCGATCAGCAGGGCAATGGCGTGTTCCAGCTGCGCGCGCTGCCACTGATAATCCTGGGCGGAGGCGCGAGCGCTCTCTAACTGCATCTGCGCCTGCGCCAGGGTGGCCCGCGATTCGCTGCCCACCTGATATTTGTTGTTTATCACCGTCAGATAGCGTTCATAAGCGTCGATACTGCGCTGATACAGAGCGATTTTTTCGTCCATTACTCGCAACTGGAAATAGTCCTGCGCCAGCTCGGATTGCGCGCTGAGGGTGATATTGGCCAGTTCCGCGGCACTGGCTTCGGCGCTGGCGCGGTTTTCCTCGACCGTGCGGCGTAGTTTGCCCCACAGATCCAGTTCCCAACTGGCGCTAAGCTCGGCGGTGTGCGAATTGCCGGTGGTGCGTTGCCCGCTACTGTGGCTACTGCTGCGCGTCGAACTGGCGTCATAACTGAGGGACGGGAAGAGTTCGGCCCGCGACTGGGCCACCAGGGCCTGCGCTTCTCTGTACTGTGCGGCATAGCTGGCGATATTCTGGTTAGAAAGACTCACCTGACGCAACAGGCTGTCAAGCTGCGGATCGTGGTAGACGGCCCACCACTCTCCCTTTTTGACATCATCCTGCGGCACCGCCTGCTGCCATCCTTTGGCTTCTTTATAGTGTAAAGGCAGGGGCATTTTAGGCCGCTGATAGTCCGGGCCGACGGTACAGCCAGTGAGGAGTAATACACAGATGACGGAAGTCATCGATAATGACATTTTCATTAATCAGGATCCTGCATGACGAACGCGATGCCAGTGATGTCGGACCGCGCGACTAAGCTTATCTAGCCAGAGATACACTACCGGCGTGGTGAAAAGGGTCAGTAGCTGGCTCAGAGCCAGTCCACCGGCAATCGCCAGGCCCAAAGGACTGCGTAAATCAGCATCGCCACCGCTGCCTAACGCCAAAGGCAGGGCGCCGAAGAAGGCGGCAAGGGTGGTCATCATAATCGGGCGGAAGCGCATCAGGCAGGCCTGAACAATTGCCTGCTGCGGCGACATGCCCAGCCGCCTTTCGGCATCAAGGGCGAAGTCGATCATCATAATGGCGTTCTTTTTCACAATCCCGATCAGCAAAATAATGCCAATGAGCGCGATAACCGTCAGTTGAGTATTGGTTAACAGCAACAGCAGCAGAGCCCCGACCCCCGCCGATGGCAGAGTGGAGAGAATGGTCAGCGGATGGATGTAGCTTTCGTACAACACGCCCAGCACGATATAGATGGCGATCAGCGCCGCAACAATGAGCCACGGCATGGTTGTCACCAGGTCGGCATAGGCTTTAGCGGTGCCCTGAAAGCCGGCCTGCACGCTTGAGGGCAGGCCGATTTTCGCCATCGCGTTATTGATCAGAACCTGCGCCTGCTCCAGCGAAACGCCGTCGTTAAGGTTAAAGGCGATAGTGCTGGTTGCGGACTGGGACTGGTGCGCAACCGACAGCGGGGCATTGCTGCCGACAAACCGGGCAAAGGCGGAAATCGGTATCCGGTCGCCGTCATCATTGATCACATATAACTCGCTCAGTATCGCAGGATCGCGTGTGTACTTATCGGACAACGTCATGACCACATGGTACTGGTTCAGAGTGTGATACAGGGTGGCGATTTGCCGCTGGCTGAAGGCGTTATTCAACATCTCATCAAGCATTTTGACGTTAACGCCGAGCCGTGTGGCGCGGTCGCGATCGATCTGGATAACCATCTCCTGCCCCCCGGTTTCAGAGTCCGAATCCACGCTGTTGAACTGCGGAATAGCCGCCAGCGCCGCCTGTACCTTCGGCGTCCATTCGCGTAGCAGATCGAGATCGTCGGCCTGCAGGCTGTATTGATAGCTGGCGTTGGCGCTGCGCCCGCCGATGTGTAAATCCTGAGCGGCCATCAGGAACATTTGCGCGCCGGGAACATGATTGGTTTTCATACTCAGGCGGTTGGCCACTTCGGTGGCCGTTGCGTCGCGCTGATTAAAATCCTTCAGCCGGACAAAGAAGTTAGCGGTATTGCGCGAGCCGAACATGCCGCTGCCCATTGATGACATCACGCTGTCAACGGCCGGATCGGCCTCAATCATTTTGGTGAACATCTGCACTTTCGGCTCCATCGCCTGGAAGGAGATATTCTGATCGGCGCGTACCGCCCCCATCAGCAGGCCGGTGTCCTGGTTGGGAAAGAAGCCTTTCTGTACCACGCTATAAAGAAAAATATTCAGCATCACCGTCAGCAGCAGGCTAAACATCACCAGCTTCTGGTGCGCCATTACCCAGTGCAATCCCCGTGAGTAGGCAGCCAGCAGGCGGTTAAGTTGATTCTCGATCCATTGATAAAGTGGGTGAGGCCGTCGGGTGACCGCCGGTTTTGCTTTCAGAAGCCGTGAACAGAGCATCGGGGTCAGGCTGAGGGAGACAAACATTGAGATCAGCAGCGCGACGCTAAGCGTGACTGCGAATTCGCGAAACAGTCGTCCGACAATACTGCCCATCAGCAGAATCGGGATAAATACCGCCAGCAGCGAGACGGTCATCGACAAAACGGTGAAACTGACTTCACGGGAACCACGCAGCGCCGCGCGCAGCGGACTGAGGCCCTCTTCAATATGGCGGGCGATATTCTCCAGCACCACAATCGCGTCATCGACCACAAAACCGGTGGAGATGATCAACGCCATCAGGGACAGATTGTCGAGACTGTAACCGAGTAAATACATGACCGCGCAGGTGCCGATCAGCGACACCGGCAGCGCCAGCGCCGGGATCACCACCGCCTGTAGATTGCGCAGAAAAACGAACACCACCGCGATAACCAGCAGCACGGCGATCAGCAATGTTTCCTCTGTCTCATACAGCGACTCACGCACGGTGGTGGAGCGATCGACCACCACTTTTAGTCGGGTATCGGCAGGCAGGTTTTTTTCCAGCGCGGGCAGTTGCGCCTTAATCGCATCAATCGTCTGCAGCATATTTGCGCCGGCCTGGCGGATAATGCCGATCATGACCGCCGGACTGCCGTTAAGAAAACCGGCCTGATATTTATCTTCGACGGAGTCGTACACGCGGGCGACATCGCTCAGGCGTAATGTTTTGCCGTTGCGATAAGCAATAACCAGATCGCGGTATTGCGCCGCTTTATCGAGCTGACCATTGCTGTCCACCACCCAGGACTGATTGTTACCCTGTAACATTCCTTTCGGCAGATTGGTTGTGCTGTCGGCAATGGCGCTGCGTACGGTATCCAGTGAAATACCGTATTGGCTGAGTTTATTCGGCTGCAGATCGATACGCACAGCAGGCAGCGCGCTGCCCATTAATGAGACTTCGCCGACGCCTTTTACCTGTCCAACGGCTTGCTCTATTTGGCTTTCCGCCAGATCGTACAACTCCCCTGGGGAGCGTGAGGAAGAGGTCAGCGCCAGCATCACAATAGGGGCATCGGACGGGTTGGCTTTACGGTAGGTCGGCAGTGACTCCATACTGCTGGGCAGCAGGCTGCGGGCGGCATTGATCGCCGCCTGGACGTCGCGCGCCGCGCCGTTAATGTCGCGGTCGAGATCAAACTGCAAAATAATGCTCGACGAGCCCTGCGAACTGGTCGAGGTCATTTCGCTGATTCCGGCAATTTGTCCAAGGGCGCGTTCCAGCGGTGTGGCAACGGTCGCCGCCATGGTTTCCGGGCTGGCGCCAGAGAGGCTGGCGCTGACCATAATGGTCGGGAAATCCACCTGCGGCAGAGGCGCGACCGGCAACAGCCGATAACCTAATCCCCCTAACAGCAGGATCCCCAGCGTGATCAGCAGTGTGGCAACCGGGCGAAAAATAAATAACCGGGTCAGATTCATTGTTTCTCTTGCGCCTGCTGTTTACGTTTTACCCAGCGTCTGCCGTGTGCGGCGAGACCATCAAACCACAGGTAAATAACCGGCGTGGTAAACAGGGTGAGTATCTGGCTGACCACCAGGCCGCCGACAATCACCAGGCCCAACGGCTGGCGCAGCTCGGCGCCAGAGCCGGAGGCCAGCATCAGCGGTAACGCGCCCAGCAGTGCCGCCATGGTGGTCATCATGATCGGGCGAAAGCGCAGCAGACAGGCCTGATGTATGGCTTCCCGCGGACTGAGGTGCTGCTTGTATTCCGCCTCCAGCGCAAAGTCGATCATCATGATGGCGTTTTTTTTCACAATGCCAATCAGCAAAATGACGCCAATCAGGGCTATCAGGCTGAAATCGGAACCTGCAAGCATCAGCGACAGCAGCCCGCCGACCGCCGCCGAAGGCAGCGTGGACAGGATCGTTACCGGATGAATAAAGCTCTCATACAAAATACCCAGTACCACATACATGGTGAGCAACGCGGCGAGGATCAGCCACAAGGTGTTGGCGGTAGCGCTCTGGAACGCCGCGGTTTCGCCCTGGTAGCGCAGGGTGATACTGGAGGGTAAGCGCAGTTGTTCGACCGTCTCAGCGATCGCTTTTTGCCCGTCCCCCAGGGAGTAGCCATGATTGAGGTTAAAGGAGATCATCACCGCCGGGAACTGATTCAGACGCATATGCATCAGCGAACCGGTACGCTGGTGGATGGTGGCGATCGAGGTCAGTCTGACCAACCCGGTGCTGCTGCTCTCTGTAGAGGTGTCGGATGATGATGTGGTTGACGATGTTGACGATGTTGACGATGTTGATGATGTCGATGTGCTATCACTGTCGCTACTGCTGTCGCTGCTACTGGTTGATGACGGCTGTAGCCAGATATCGTCAAAAGAAGCCGGAGACTGCTGATACTTCGGCGCGACTTCCAGCACGACGCGGTACTGATTGGACTGAGTAAAGATGGTGGACACCAGCCGCTGGCCGAACGCGTTATACAGCGCGGTGTCGACATCGGATGCGGTAATGCCGAAGCGGGCGGCTTTATCGCGATCCAGAGTGACATAGGCCACCTGGCCCTGGGACTGCAGATTACTCACCACGTTGTTGAATTCGGGGCGTTTTTGCAGTGCGGCGACCAGTTGCGGCGTCCAGGTGATGAGATTCTCGCTGTCAGTATCATCCAGGGTGAACTGGTACTGACTTGGCGTCACCTGGTCATTGACGGTTAAATCCTGCGCTGGCTGCATGTACAAACGGATCCCGACCACCGATTGCGCCGCCTGCTCCAGTTGGCGGATAATCGCTGCGGCTTTTTCATCACGCTGATCAAAAGCGCGCAGATTGATCTGAATTCGACCGCTGTTGAGGCTGGTATTGCTGCCGTCGATACCAATGGTCGAGGAGACGCTCTGCACAGCCGGATTCTGAAGAATGACTTTCGCCAGCGCCTGCTGCCGTCTGGCCATCTCGTTAAATGAGACATCCTGAGAAGCGATCGTCACTCCCTGAATCAGGCCGGTATCCTGCACCGGGAAGAAGCTTTTGGGGATAATGATATAGAGCAGGGCCGTTATGGCAAAGGTCGCCAGTGCCGCCAGCAGCGTCAGTTTACGATGGTTAAGCACCACGGTAAGCAGCCGATCGTAATAGTGGATCACCGCGTCGAATACTGCGCCGCCTTTGCGCGCAAAGCGCGACTGTTTTTCTGGTGGAATATAGCGCAGCAGATACGCGCACAGCATGGGCGTCAGCGTCAGCGAGACCACCATCGACACCAGAATCGATACCGCGAGGGTAATGGCGAACTCGCGAAACAGGCGTCCAACCACATCGCCCATAAACAGTAGCGGGATCAGGACCGCAATTAGCGAAAAGGTCAATGAGATAATGGTAAAGCCGATCTGTCGCGACCCCTCCAGCGCCGCTTGCATCGGAGGGGCGCCTTCTTCCAGACGGCGGGAAATATTCTCCACCACCACGATGGCATCATCGATGACAAAACCGGTGGCGATAGTCAGCGCCATCAGCGACAGGTTATTGAGGCTGAAACCAGCAAGATACATGACGCCAAACGTGCCGACCAGCGACAGCGGTACGGCAATGCTGGGGATCAGCGTTGCCGCCACGTTGCGCAGAAACAGGAACGTCACCATCACCACGAGGGCGATAGAGAGCATCAGTTCAAACTGTACATCATGGATCGAGTCGCGGATTGTCTGGGTACGATCGGAAAGAATGGTCATCTTAACGCCGTCCGGCAGCGCCGCCTGCAATTGCGGCAGTTTCGCTTTAATATCATCCACAACCTGAATCACGTTGGCGCCGGGCTGGCGCTGAACGCTAATGATAATCGCCGGACTGTTATTGGCCCAGGCTGACTGGAAGCTGTTTTCCGGCCCCTGTTCAATATGGGCGATATCCTTCAGGCGCAACGCCGCGCCGTTCTGGTAAGTCAGGATCAGGTTGCCATATTCCTGCGCGGTGTGAAGCTGATCGTTGGCATCAATAGTGACCGAATGGTACTGGCCATCAAAACCGCCTTTCGAACCATTAACGTTGCTGTTGTTGATCAGGGTGTTGACGTCTTCCAGCGTCAGCCCGTGGGCCGCCAGCGCGTTGGGGTCCATTTGTACGCGAATTGCCGGTTGATGACCCCCCGCCAGCGTCACCATCCCGACGCCGGAAATTTGTGACAACTTCAGCGCAACCCGGGTATTGACCAGATCCTGAATACGGAGCAAGGAGAGGGTATCGGAACTTGCCGCCAGGGTGATCACCGCGTTATCCGCCGGATTCACTTTTTTATAGGTCGGCGGATTTGGCAGGTCATCCGGCAACAGGTTATTGGCGGCGTTAATGGCTGCCTGCACTTCCTGCTCGGCGACATCCAGCGACAGATCGAGCGAGAATTTCAGGGTGATGATCGATGAACCGCTGGAACTGGTGGAGGTCATCTGGCTCAGACCGGACATCTGCCCTAACTGGCGCTCCAGCGGTGATGTTACCGCTGACGCCATTACATCAGGGCTGGCGCCGGGGTAAAGGGTGGTAACCTGGATGGTTGGATAGTCAACCTGCGGCAGGGCCGAGGTTGACAGAAAGCGGTAGGCGAAAATTCCGCTAATCAGCACCCCCAGCATCAGCAGGATAGTGGCGACCGGACGTTGAATAAAGAGACGAGATGGGTTCATTTGGCGCCAGCCGTCGCAGATGTGGGTTGCTGAGTGTCGCCCACAATTGAGACTTTACTGCCGTTGCTCAGTCGGTCAATACCTTCCGTCACCACGCGCTCGCCGGGCGCGATCCCCGTCAGGATCACCTGCTGATTATTCTGCCACGTCGGGCCCAGGGTGACGGTCCGGCGGGTGACGGTATTGTCTTTGTTAATCACATAGACAAAATTGCCATCACTACTGAGCTGTAGTGCCTGAGTGGAGACGACCGTCGCCTTTGGCAACATACGGGTCTGTAAACGCAGATTAACGAACTGGTTAGCGTATAACGCTTCATCATCGTTAGGAAATTCCGCTTTAAGGGTCACGGTGCCGGTACTGGTATCGATCTGGTTGCTGATAAATTTCACTGCGCCTTCGGCCAGCACGCGGTTGCCGTCCTGATCTAAGGCGGCGGCGGGTAACGTCTGACCACGGTGCAACACGTTGGCCAGCGTGGGAATATAGCTTTGCGGGACGCTAAAGGTAACCGCTGCAGGCTGCATTTGGGTGATGGTGACCAGCCCAGTGGAGCTGGAACTGAATATCATATTGCCGGGATCGACCAACCGCAGACCGACGCGTCCGCTGACCGGCGCGGTGATGCGGGAGTATTCGATATTTAACTGCGCGCTGGCGATCTGCGCCTCATCGGCTGCGACGGCGCCGCGATACTGGCCGACCGTGGCAATTTGTGAATCCAGATCCTGGCGGGCCAGTGAGTCCTGGGCATACAATTTTCTATAGCGCGCCAGCGTCAGTTCGGCGCTTTGCAGCAGCGCTTTGTTTTCGCTCAGTTCGCCCTGATACTGCTTCAGCGTTGCCTGGTAGGAACGCGGGTCGATTTGCGCCAGTAGCTGGCCCGCCTGGACCTTTTGCCCCTCAGTAAAGTAGACCTTTTCCAGTTGACCATCGACCCGGCTGGTGACGGTCACCGTGGCATTGGGAATGACCGTGCCAAGTGCATTGAGGTAAACCGGAACATCTGCCGTTGTTGCCGTCGCGCTATGGACCAGCGTCGTACCGCCGCCCATTTTGCCCATCGGCCCGCCAGGCGGAAAGTCGCCGCCGCCCATTTTTTTCCCCATGGGCAATAAGCGCCATATCACACCGGCGATAATTAACAGCACACACAATATCAATAACCATCTAAACCAATGGCGGCTTCGGAACAGCGGAATGTTCTTTTTCATTACGGTCTTCAAATGTCAGATGAATAAACAGCAACCACTTATATGCACAATTCAGTGAAGGGAAAGCGAAGTAGCATGAAATTTTGTGAACACGTTACCTGTAAATAATGGAAAAAATATGGATATATTAATAAGATCGCATTGGCTGACTGTCCAGTATCCGGTGCGATTCAGTTAAGATCGTCAGCGGCTTTTTATGCTGTTTTGCGTGCCCGCGAGAATCGCGTTTTTCAGCGGGTTGTACGGAATGGCGCATTTTTTTCCCGTGCTGAGTTCGCGGCCTGTTCCGTTCACTTGACACCACGAGAATGCGCCGCATTCCCCGCCATTACGCCGAAAACCTGCCGCGTCGCGCCGTCCTCAGCGACATGAGTCAGGACAGGCGCAGGCATTAATTCCGTGGCGCTTTTACGTTGCTACAGACGCCGGCGAACCACTGGCAAAAGGCCTGGGTGGAATGGTTACACTCCTGATCTGAGAGCAGGTAATAACCTTCATCGTCCAGCGTCGAGATATCGGACAGTATCACCAGGTCGCCGCTTGCCAGTTCCCGGCGAAAGACCTCCGTAGGGCACAGCGCGACGCCGTGTCCGGCAATCACCGCCGTGGCAAGCAGATTAAAGTCCTGATAAACCGGGCCATGCGTCAGGTTTTCTGGGCGGTATCCCGCTCTGATGAACCACTCTTCCCACGCGGAGATCGCTTCATCATGCAGCAACATGGCGTTATTTAATTGGGCATCACAACGGCTGGTCTCCAGATAGCGGGGGCTGGCGACGGGTTTATTTATCCGGGAAAACAGCTTATGGGAGGCAATCCCCTCTGCATTGCTGTTTTTATGGGTGATCAGGACATCATGCTTCTCCGGATCAAAGGCTTCATGGGCCCGCGAATAGGCGACCTCGATGGTGATCTGCGGGTGGAGTTCAGTGAACTCAGGCAACGCTGGAATTAACCACCGGGTGGCGATAGAGGGAATGCAGGCGACGGAGATTGCATTGCGGTCTTTGCGGATCCGCAACGACTGGGAAGCCACCGAGATAATGCTCAGCGCCTGCTGTATGGACTGATAATACTGTTGCCCGGCGGGCGTCAGCACTACGCCGCGTCCCGAACGCTCAAACAGGCGTCTGCCGAGCCAGGACTCAAGCTTCTTGATCTGCCCACTGACCGCCGCATGCGTTACGCACAGCTCTTCACCGGCTTTAGAGATACTGAGCAGCCTGGCGGTAGCCTCGAACGCACGGGCCGCATTGAGCGGGGGGAGCATCATAGAAATACCACCGTCATTAACTGAAAGTGGCAGCATAGCGTTTTTAAATGCGTAAAGTCCAGGTCCTGAGAATGAGGCGGCTCCAGCGGCGGAGCCACCGTCGCGTTTATTCGGCCCCCAGATATGACCGGGCGACGCGCTCGAAAATTCGCGTCGCGCACTCAAGTTTCGCCACCTGGACATACTCATCTATCGCGCCGCTCATTCCCACTTCGCCCGGGCCGATAATGACCATAGGCAGATTTAGAGGCGGTGCGATAATTGCGGCATCTGAATAATAGGCAACCCCAGCAGGCCCCGGATCGTCCACGCCTTCGGCCTGGCAGGCGTTGAGGCAGTGTGTGACAAAGGGGTGGTCGTCAGGCGTATCCACCGGCAATTTGAGATCCAGCAGTTCAAGCGTAATGTGCGGCCCGGCGATGGCCTGAAACGCGTCCATTACCGACTCAGCGCTCTGGCCCGGAACCAGCCTGACGTCAATGTCGGCAGAGGCGGTATCCGGGATCAGTGGGAACGAAAGTCCGCCGCGGATCATGCCGATATTGATTGTCGGAGGACGAATGTGGCGATGCGCTGGGGCATCCAGTTGCAGGTCGTGGGCTTTGTCCAGATATCGGGCAAGCCGTACGATAGCGTTGCCGCGATCGCCTTTACGGCTTTCTGAAAATGCGTTATGGCCATATTCACCGCTGGCGGTGGCGCGTAGCCAGAGGGCGCCTTTCTCTGCGACAAACGCGCGATTACCGGTTGGCTCCGAAACCAGCAGAGCGCCGACACCGTCAAAGTGTCCGTCTTCAAGCAGTCGACGCGCGCCCAGACAGTTTGAATTTTCGGCGGCGGAAAAAGTCAACAACAGGTCGCCCTTCAGGGGCGTACCCGACCGTACAAGATTAATTGCGGCAACGGTCATCGCCGCCATCCCCCCTTTCATATCTGTCGCGCCGCGTCCGTACAAGCGACCCTCACGAACCTCTCCGGCAAAGGGATCCACCTGCCACTTTTCTGGCTCAACGCCGATCGTGTCAAAATGCGCGGAAAAAGCGAGGGCGGGGCCTTCTCCGCTGCCTTTGATGCGCGCCACCAGATTCGTCCGTCCGGGGGCGATCTCATAGACCAGCGGCTCAATACCTTCTTTACGCAATGTCTGGGCGATAACCATTGCCGCCAGCCGCTCATTACCTGGCGGATCGATGGTATTCTGGGCAATTAATGCCTGCGTCAGTGCGAGAGTTTCACTCATTTTCGTCCCCCAGGGAGTTCAGTAACCGTCCGTAACCCGGAATGTTTTGTCGCCAGCCGGACAGTTTCAGCGCATGCCAGAATGCCGCCTGGTTACTGACCACGACCGGTAAGCCGGTTTTTTCTTCAATCCGCTCAATAACGTTGAGCGCTTTGGTGCCGGTGCAGGAAATAAAGATGGCGTCGACGTCGGACAGGTCAGAAGCCAGCACCGCATCAACAAAAAAATCGGCCGGAATACTGCCGATAGCGTGATCGGTATCGTAACCCGCGACGCGGACAGAGCTGAATGTGATGCCTTCCTGTTGCAAAAATGCCATCACATTTTCCGTCATCTGCGGCGTATAGGGGGTGACGAGGGCAATGCGGCGGGCGTTAAAATAGCGCAACGCCGCCAGCGCGGCGGTCGCCGGGTTGGTCACCGCCACGCCCGGACGTCCCTGCTGAATATTCGCCTGGATCGTCTCCGGGCCAATGAGCGTGGATGCGGAGGTACAGCCAAAAACAACCGCGTCCAGCCGGGAATCCGGCAACAATAATGCCGCCGCCGGGGCCAGTTCCTCTTTCAGCGCCAGAAAGGTTTTGTCGCTGTTCGGCGTTTCCAGATAAATACGCGTGGAAAAGACGCCCAGGCTGTCGTCTGGCACCATGTGATGAAAATCCCGCTCAATCACAGGATCGGTGGAGAGTACAATAAGGCCAATTCTGGCCGTGTGCCCGTAAGGTTCTTCCAGACCAGCGGTGGTCGGGTGGACAACGGGGATAACCGAAGATGTCTGCGTTATCATGACTGCGTTCCTGATCTCAGAAAAATGTTCTCACCGCACCGGTGACGCGATACTGCTCATCAACCCTGAGCAGGCAACGCCATTTGTCGAAGGTGGTGCAGGCGTGAGAAATACCAAATCCGATAAGATCGCCTATCTGCAGCGGCGTGTTTTCCGGCAGATGAAGGTAGGCGTGCTGATCGTTTAATTTTGTTACCGTGTGGCCCGCAGGCAGCGGTTGCGGGCGCGCCATAACGCCGGGTCTGTACCACAAGCAGGGCACGGGCAGCTCCCAGTCATGGGAGATGTCCCGTTTACCAAGCGTGGCGAAGCCCAGACCAGGTTCAGGCATGGACTGCAGCGCGGCCCAGACTTCCAGCGCCCCCTCCGGAGGCGGGGCGTCGATCTCCCGGGTCAGCGGGGTACGTTGCGTAATACGCTGAAATGCACGTTTATAGGCGATGCTGTCGCTGGTGATATAGCAGCCTGAACGGATAACCACCCGGTGAGGAAGGCGGCCGCTAAACTGTTGCAACGGGCTGCATAAATCAAAAAACTCGGTTCCACCGGCGGTGAGCAGGATCTCATCACTTTCCCATAACGCTTCGTCGTCGCAGCGCCGGGCGCATTCACTCATCGCCGCAACCATTTGTCGCACGGCGTCTTCGCGGGCCTTTTGGTCCGCTCCGCCGACAATACCTTCATATCCCTCAATCCCTGCCAGTTGCATATGCGGCTGCTGGCGGATATAGCGGGCCAGCGTCATCGCGTCCGCCAGCGTCCGTACGCCGGTACGCCCCTCCTGTACACCCATTTCGACCAGCACGCGGAAAGTCACCGGCTGGCCATACTCCGTTGCCGCCTGGACGAGCTGATCGATATTTTGTCGGCTATCGGCAATCAGCCAGAGCTGTAGCGTCGGATAACGATGCAGCGTGTTGAGGAGGGTATGGATATTGCCGTTCCCTACCAGTTGATTGGCCAGAATAACTCGTCTTAATCCCAGTCGGGCGAAGAAGGCGACCTGTTGGGCGGTGGCGGCGGTAATTCCCCAGACGCCGTCTTCCAGCTGCATGTGAAACAGTTCTGGTGCGAGGGTCGTTTTGCCATGAGGCGCAAGGCTGACACCGCTTTTTGCAAGATATTCCGTCATCCAGCGACGATTTTGCTGCATCACGGCATCGCGTAAAAAGGCGACGGGAAGCGGCAGGCGAGGATCGCCCAGCGCATAGCCCCGATTGCCAATCTCGGCAAAGTTGCCCTGGTGATCCACCGGGACGCCTTTGTGGATAAGGCCCGGGGATTCGTCCCCCAGTGCCGCGAGATTTTTCGCGAGTTGCTGCCGATCGCATGCCATCGGGTCGGGAAAAGGTTTCATGACTGGCTCCTTTGACCACTGAATATGTGGCTCTGTGCGGGCAAAGTGTAATGAGCCTCCGCCTTTCTCTTCCAGCAGCTTTTTCTATGTGAATTATTAGTTTTTTTAACACCAGAAATTGTGATTTTTATTAATTCATTGATTTTATTGTTTTTTAAATAAGTATAACAAAAACATGTTAGATTTATTAACGTGTTTGCGAGAATTTATGGTTTGTTTCCGGCTAAACAGTCATCAATAGTAAGTGTGGAAGGAAGAGGGGAGAGGGGCGTTCAGGTATATCGGCCTCATCACGCATCGCAAGGAGCGCCGTCATTAATCTCTGAACTGTTGGCTGTCCTTAGCGGGAGAGTAAGCAAAATGCAGAACAAAAATGAGGTAACGCAGCAATGAAGACGTTTTTGAAAAGTGCAGTAACTTCTCTGTTATTTATCGGTTGCATCGCTCAGGCTCAGGATGAACATACATTAAGGGTTGGCAGCGATATCACTTCACCGCCCTATATTTACTATGATGCCAATAAAAAACCGGCGGGATTTGATGCCGAATTTATGCAGGCGCTGGCGACTGCCGGTAAATTTAAGCTGCAGTTTAATGATACGCGTTTCGAAAACCTGATCCTCGGCCTCAACGCCGGTAAATTTGACGTGATTGCCTCATCAATGTTTATCAAACCAGAGCGGGCAAAGGTCATTGATTTTATCCCTTATGCCAATGCCGGGCTCGGTTTTCTGGTGAAAAGCACCAGCGCGTTTAAACCGCAGCAACCGCTTGAACTGTGCGGTAAACGAGTCGGGATTATTAAAGGTGCGGCTTACATTTCTACCCTTAATAAAGTCTGCGCCGATGCCGGGAAAACGATTGATATAAGAGAGTATCCAACATCCGCTGAGGCCAGTCAGGCAGTGATATCCGGTAATGTAGACGCTCAGGCTGATGATGTGGCCGTGCTGAAGGTGGCGGTCGATAAAACGCAAGGAAAACTGGCGATCAGTTCGAAAGAGGTTTTATTTCCGGTGGTGCTCGGGATCGGTGTGGCGAAAAATCATCCGGAAATTAAGAAGGAACTGGAGTCGGCCTTTACCATTATTAAAAATAACGGCGTGTATCAGTCTCTGCTGAATAAATATAACCTTGTAAGCCCAACGCCGGAACAATTCCGGATAGCGACTGGCGAATAACCTCTGGTGGTTTCTGCATTAAAAAGTGTATGCGAAACCGGGCATGGCATGCACTTATTTTCCCACTCACTGGTATGAGAAAAGGTAATGACTGATTTTGACTGGCATTATGTAATTAATTTGTTTGCTGATGCCGATTTCTGGAAGGCCAGCGTCACGGTTGTGGTGCTCTCTGTTCTGACCTGGGTGACGGGCCTGGTTTTAGGGCTAGGGATAGCCCTGTGCAAAGAATCGTCTAAAGGTTATCTGCGCCATACGGCGGTTGGATATATCTGGTTATTTCGCAGTTTGCCGCTGCTGGTGTTACTTATTTTTGTTTATAACTTGCCGCAGTTATTTCCCTCGACAAACAGCTTTTTATCTAATCCCTTTATTGCCGGGCTGGTGGCGCTTATTGCCAGTGAGTCTGCCTATATTGCCGAGATCCATCGCGGAGGCTTACTCGGCGTGCCGCGCGGTCAGCATGAAGCAGGTAAGGCGCTGGGTTTCAGCTTTTGGGGGCGTCTTCGCCTGATCGTGGTGCCGCAGGCATTTCGCATCGCTTTACCCAGTTTATCCAATGAGTTTATTACCATTGTAAAATTAACATCTCTGGTGTCAGTTATTTCCCTGAATGAAATTCTGCTCGTGGGACAACGACTTTATACCCAGAATTTTAAAGTCATCGATACCCTGATCGTGGTGGCGGTTTTCTATGTCATGATTGTCAGTGTTTTTACGCTCTTAGTTAATCAACTGGAACGCTGGCTGGATGTGACCAGAATCCGTTCCGTTTCCAGCGAGCATAGCGTGGCCGATGGAGACAGCCTCCCCGCTATTTCTGGGCGAACTCGCCAGCCGCCTTCGGATAAAAATCCGGTGGTCATCGCGATTGAAAAAATAAGTAAAAGCTTTACCGGGAAGACGGTATTAAAAGCGGTGAGCTTTCGTATTCGTCAGGGGGAGGTGCTGTCAATTATTGGCCCGTCCGGTTCAGGTAAAACAACCTTAATTCGTACTATTAATGCACTACAGGATATTGATGATGGCGTCATTCTTTTTGATAACCGGGAATGGATTGGCGCACATAATAACCATTATCGTCTGGCGCCGGATTTTGAGAAAAGAATTACGGATATCGGCATGGTATTCCAGAGTTTTAACCTGTTTCCCCATATGAGCGTACTGAAAAACGTCACCCTTGCCCTGAGCTATCACGGTAAAGCCAGCGGTAAACAGGCAAAGGCGCGGGCAATGAAGGCATTGCAAAAAGTCGGGATGCAGCAGCACGCGCATAAATATCCCCATCAGCTTTCAGGTGGACAACAGCAGCGGGTGGCCATTGCCCGGGCGGTCGTCATGGAACCCCGGGTCATGCTGTTTGATGAGCCAACTTCAGCGCTCGATCCTGAGATGGTTAACGAGGTGCTTCGCACCATTGAAGAGCTGGCGGGAGAAGGGATGACAATGATCATCGTCACGCACGAAATGCGTTTTGCTCGCCGAATCTCTGACCGGATTATTTTTATGGAGGAGGGCAGCATTGTCGCCGATGCGCCGCCTGAAACGCTGTTCAATAACACCAATCCGCGAATTACGGGCTTTCTGCGTCAGTCGGCTGAGTAGTTTTATCCGTTAAATTCCGCGACCGGAGAAAAAAGTTATGCAACCTACGGTGATTCCCACCCAACAGATTATCGATGCCGTCAGCTTTGATGACAGCGCTATCGACGCGATTGCGCACGCGTTTGCGTCGCTTTCCGGCGCCAGCGCTGTGGTTATGCCGCCGGTTATGCAAATTAACGTCGATGCGTTTCATGGGCAGACCTGCGTCAAATCAGCCTATGTGGCTGGTTCAGCTTACTTTGTGGTAAAGCTGGCCAGTACATGGCACGACAATCATTTGTCTGGTTTGCCGAACAGCAGCGGCTTGATGCTGGTATGCCGCAGTGAGACGGGATTTGTCGATGCCATACTGCTGGATAATGGGTATCTGACAGCCTTACGGACACAGGCGGCTGGCGCGGTGGCGGCGCGAACGCTTTCACGGCCAGAGAGTCGCCGTGCGGCAATTATTGGCGCGGGCCGGCAGGCCGGATTACAGCTCGCGGCATTGCTGGCCGTACGGCCTATCGACAACGCGCGGGTATGGTCTCCGGACCTGCAGCAAACGACAGCCTTTTGCCAGAAAATGTCACAACAGCTACACATTGATGTACAGCCGGTCAGCGCTCCTGAACAGGCCGTGTATGGTGCAGACATTATTGTGACCGCAACACCGGCCCGGACGCCCATTATTCGCGCGGAATGGTTAAGCCCGGGCCAGCATATCACCGCTATGGGCGCTGATGCGCCGGGTAAATCAGAGCTCCATCCCGACGTTCTGCTGCGCGCGACCCGCTATGTTGCCGACAGCGCCCGGCAGTGCCGCGCACTCTCGGAATTACACATGGCGCTGCGCGCGGGCGTGGTAACGGAAGATTATACGGTCGTTGAGCTTGGCGATGTCATTACCGGGCGTCAGCAAGGACGGGTAAGCGCAGAGGATATCACCATCGCCGATCTGACGGGACTCGGGGTTCAGGATACGGCTATTGCCTTGCTTGCCATGGAACGAACAGGTAAATGATAGCGCCCAGGCAGGCTGGCGCGCATATGGCGTCAGATCGGCTGGTGTAAGCTGTGGGGGCGTGAGCCCCTGCCGCTTAATCTTTGCTGTCTTCTTTGCCGTAAAAAAGCTTACCGATCTTAATGAGCGGTCTTCCCTTTGATTTTCGATGCATGTTCGTATCGCGTAATGAGTATACGCAACCACAGTATTCCTGTTGGTAAAATTGTTCCCGTTTACTAATTTCAATCATGCGCGCAGAACCGCCCTGTTTACGCCAGTTATAGTCCCAGTAAACGATGCCGGGGTAAGATGCGGCTGCGCGCTGGCCGCAATCATTAATCTGCTGCATATTTTTCCAGCGGGAAATACCCAGTGAGCTGCTTATTACGCTGAAGCCATGCTCAGCCGCATACAGAGCCGTTCGCTCGAAGCGCATATCGAAGCACATTGTGCAGCGAATACCGCGCTCAGGCTCCCATTCCATGCCTTTTGCACGCTCAAACCAGTTGTCCGTGTCATAATCGGCATCGACAAACGGCACGCCATGTTTTTCCGCGAAACGAATATTTTCCTCTTTGCGGATGAGATACTCTTTTTGTGGATGAATATTCGGATTGTAGAAAAAAATCGTGTAATTGATACCCGATGCCTGTATGGCTTCCATTACTTCACCGGAGCAGGGCGCACAGCAGGAGTGCAGCAGTAATTTATCTGCGCCGTCAGGGAGTTCAAGTTTGGGTCGTTTAAATTCGGTGAAAGTCATCTGTCTTTTTCAGGAATAGTGCTATTTGCGGAAATTATAGCATTGAAAACGTCCGATATTGAAAAATCAAAAATCATCACTCCTTGTCAGGATATAAATCGTCAGTTTTTACTTACTGGCTACCGGCGCTGTTAATCTGACTGATGCGGCAGAGCAACGTGCCGTAACCGCGAGGCACATTCTGGCGCGGTCACGGAGAAGAGCCTCTCGCCAGGATGACGGGTGAGCAAAAAACTGATAGATTATCTATTCATAAAGCTATTCATCTATCTATTCATTAAGTGATTCACCCTATGAAAAACCGGTTTGACACGATACGCCAGACGCTACGTCATGGGCCAACAACAGTAAGACAACTTATTGATATAATGGATATTAGTCAGCCAACCATTTCCAGAGCTTTAAAGGCGCTTGGTGATGAGGTTGTCAGGATTGGCTCTGGGCCATCTATTCAATATGCTTTGCGCGATACTTTTCGCGGGTTTCATTCCGCCCCCATTTACCGCATAACCGAAGAGGGGAAAGTAAAACCACTGGGTAAACTTATCCCCGTTCATCCAGACGGTTTTGTCATTGAGCAGACGGATGACGTGTGCCTCCATAGTGACGGGCTGCCATGGTGGTTATTTGACATGCGACCACAGGGATATCTGGGGCGCGCCTACGCATCAACATATTCAACCAGGCTTGGCCTGTCTCCTGATCCCGAAGACTGGACAGACACTGATGTTATCCGGGCGTTGTTAGCACACGGTCATGACGCGGTGGGGAATCTCTTAATAGGGGAACAGGCACGAAACCAATTCCTGGAGATGCCGTTGCCCACTGCCGTGGATCGCGCGACAACATTCCCCGCGCTAGCGTTAGCAGTCAGCGCCGGGGCAGTGCCGGGTTCCTCTGCTGGCGGTGAGCAACCCAAATTTTGTACTTATACCGAACGTGGCCATGTGCTGGTGAAATTTACGGCACTGGATGATAACCCTGTCAGTGAACGTTGGCGCGATCTGTTACAGGCTGAACATCTTGCATTAAAGGTACTTGGCGTCGAGACCGAGGTGTTTGATTTTGCCGGGCAGCGTTTCCTTGAGATCCCCCGATTCGACCGCGTAGGCCCGCTAGGCCGGATAGGTCTTTTTTCTCTACGGGCGCTGGAGGCGGAGTTTGTCGGTCGGGCCAGGGCCCCGTGGCCCATTCTGGTTAATGAACTGATCAGACAGGGGCATGTTCATCCTGATGCCGCCAGCGGCACGGCGCGGCTGTGGGCGTTTGGGATGCTGATCGGCAATACCGATATGCACCACGGTAATCTGTCGTTTATCAGTAGTCATGGTCGTCCATACCACCTTGCGCCAGCTTATGACATTCTGCCAATGGGGTTTGCCCCTAAGTCCGGCGGCGAAATAGTGAATGTGCTTCGGCCAGCGACACTCCTTGAGACGATCGGCGAGGAAATCTGGCAGGAAGCGCTGGCGCTGGCGGAAGACTTTTTTGCTTTAGCCAGTGGTTGCCGTCGCTTTTCCACCCATTTTGACCCATGCCTTGCGGCGTTACGTAACCACCTTGACGAGGCCCGATCGCGTATAGCGCGTCTGGGATAATGCGCTGTCATTGCGAAGCAGGTCCAGGGAGAGCCGTATTGACGAAACGCGCGATGTTTTCATTATAGCGCTATGCTACAGCGCCAGTCCGCTAACCCGGCTCGAATATGAAGGACGCGTCGGAGAGAGAGAACTGTTTATTCCGGGTGACAGTACCAGACTGATGCACCCGCAACCGGATAAAGAGATCGCTTTGAATTATTCAGGGATGAGAGCCTTAACCAAATAATGTTGCCGATGGTGATAGGGCATCTGTTCCAGGGTCATTTGCAGCAGGTAGCCCTGCCTTTCATAAAAGCCCCGGGCCTGAAAGCTGAAAGTATCGACGAGGGCGCTGTGGCACCCTCGGCTGCGGGCTTCCGCTTCGGCGGCCTGCAACATCCTCGCGCCGAGACCGGTGCCGCGCAGGGATTCGTTCACCCAGAGAAACTGGATCTGCATCCAGTTACCCCAGGTGATGGCCAGAAGTCCGGCTGTTTTATGCCCGCGTTCATCATGAATAAACACTGCCAATGTTTTAATGGCATCAAGATCGACATGCGTCTGGTTAAACGCCGTTAATTGCTGGCGGATATGGTTGACATCGTCCGGATGCGGCGACGCAGTCAATATCATGTTCATCTCTTGTTCTCCCTGTGCTGGTGTAATTATTTATAGGTGGTTATCTGGCTACCAAAGGTTCCCGCTACTCCGCTTCCAGTTCGATCATCTCATCGACTGGCTGCCCTTCCAGCTGGCGCAATACCCGGTAAACCTGCGCGACCGCCTGGAGAGTGTGACGGGGGATCAACTGCCCTTCCTGAGAACGGTACAGCGTGCGGGCTAGCCAGATAAAACGGATCACCGGAATGTTGGCCCGCTGTGCTCGGGCAATTAGCTCCCGTGCCTCGCTATCTTGTCCTTTGCAAATAATCCGCGGTAACGGCGTTAGCTCCGGGCGATAAAACAGCGCCACCGCATAGTGCGTCGGATTGACCAGCAGCAGATCGGCCTCTTCCAGCGGCTTTTTCTGTACCGGTACGGCCGGTTTGTTGAGCAGCTCATGCGCCATCGCTTTTCGGTGACCTTTCATATGAGGGTCGCCTTCGGATTGTTTGTGTTCGTCACGAATATCCTGGTGACTCATTCGTTGCTGCTTGAGGAAAAAGTATTTTTGCAGCCCGAAATCCAGCAACGTCAGCACCAGCAATGTCAGCAGCGTCTGGCGGGATATATGGGTCAGCAGCAGTTCCACTGCGGGCCAGAAACTGTCCAGATCGCCATACGCCAGCCGGGCGAGGGAGTCGAGATCCGGCGTCAGTACCAGATAAAAAATGATGCTGATGGCCAGGGCTTTCAGCACGTTGTTGAGTAGTTCGCTGAGTTTTCTGGCGGAAAACATCTGCTGGAACTGGGGAAGCGGGTTTAAGCGGTTGAAATCCAGCTTTAGGGCTTCCGTGGCAAATAACGGGCCGTACTGGACCCAGCCGCCAACAATACGCAACAGGATCGCCAGCGCCACGGTGAGGCCGCAGAATGAGACCACCATCACCAGTGCGCTACTGACCACTTCGCTTAACGCCAGTTCGAATGGCAGATTGATACGCGCCAGCGGCAGCCGCATCAGCGCCTGAAGTTTCTGCATACCGGTATCGTCCAGCGCCAGCACTGTCTCCACTATCCCGGCACAAATCAGTAGCTTGGGAACGTCCTGGCTCTGGCTGACCTGGCCTTTGCGCCGTGCGTCCTGCAGTTTTTTGGCGCTGGGTTTTTCGGTTTTCTCCGCCACGGTTACCTTCCTCCCAATATCAGCGGCAGCAGTTTGCTGAGGTCGCGTAGCTGTAGCAGGCGATCTTCGCCCAGCGCGTTCAGAGTCGGCAGATAAATAAGGAAAAAAGCCAGTCCGGCGAGACACTTGGCTGGCACTGATAATACAAATACCTGCAACTGCGGGCTGTAGAGGCTGAGAATAGCAATACTGAAATCCAGCAACAGCAGCAGAGCGACCAGTGGACCTGCGTAAATAATGATATGGGTGAAGGTATCCGCCAGCAGCGTCAAATACTGCCGGAACCCTTGCTGGTGCGGCAACGGTAGCCACTGCAACACTGGCCAGATGCGGTAACTGTCCCACAGAATTTGCATAATGCCGCTCAGGCCAATGCCGAGTACTAACAGCAGAATCAATGTTTGTTGCAGCAGCAGACCGAGAGGGGTGACATCGACGCCAAGAGCCGGGTTGAGCTGCCCGCCAATCAGCGCGCCTCGCTGGTTGTCAAATAACGCCCCGACTGACTGATACAGCCAGAATGGCATCGCCAGCACCAGTCCCAGCAAGATGCCGATGATGACTTCTTTGAGGATCAGGCCGGTGAGCTGCGGCCAATCGGGCATGTGTTGCGTAAATTGCGCTTGCAGGCCGAGGGCGGGTACGAGCGCCAGCGCCAGAACGACTCCGGTACGCAGCATGCCTTTGAGGATATTGAATGAAAACACCGGCACCAGAATCAGACACGGGTAGATACGCGCAGCGCCCAGTGTCAGGGCGAACAAAAACTGATACAGGGAATGGATGTTGTCGTTAATCATATCAGGCCCGGGTCTGCTGGATCAGGGTAAAGGCTTGTTGGGTCAGTTCGATAAGCTCAATACCTATCCAGCGACCGCTGAGCGCCAGGGCGATGCCGACCGCTACCAGTTTGATGGCAAAGGGCAGGGTTTGATCCTGCAACTGCATCACCGCCTGCAGTAACGACACCAGCACGCCAACGATTACCGCGACCAGCAACGGCGGCGCGGAAAGCAGCACCACCAGCATCATCGCCTGCCTGAACAGGTTCAGTATGTCCATTCTCGCCTCACAGGTAACTGTAAAATAAGCCATCGAGCAGCCGGGTCCAGCCGCTCACCAGTACAAACAGCAGCATCTTCAGCGGCAATGACAGCGTCATCGGCGCCACCATCTGCATACCCAGCGCCAGCAGGACGTTGGAGACGATCAGATCGATAACGATAAACGGGATATAGATTAAAAAACCGATCTTGAAGCCACCCTGCAGCTCTGATAGCACAAAGGCCGGGATCACCAGCAGCAGGTTATCTTTGCTGACGCTGTCCGACATTTCCCTGGGCCACATACGCACGCTGTTTTCCTGCAGGTGAACCAGAATGTCCGGGTCGGTGTTGCGGGTCATAAACGTTTGTAGCGGCGCAATGCCGTTACTGATGCTGCTCTTCAGGCTATCAATGCTGGACAGATCGGGCTGCTGCTGTTGAAACTGCTGTTGCATCTGGTTAAACACGGGAGCCATCACAAACAGCGTTACCGCCAGCGCGATACCGTAGAGCGCCATATTTGGCGGAACCTGCTGTACGCCGATGGCGTTGCGGGTGATTAACAGCACCATAGAAATTTTCAAAAAGCAGGTGCAGACGATCATCAGCATCGGGATCAATGACAATGCCCCGAGGAACAGGGCGAAGGTCATCGGATCGAAACGATCGGGACTCATGACGCCTCCTGGGCCGACGTCAGCAGCAGCCGTGTGAGTTGCAGACCCAGCCGACCTTCGACCTCTACCAGCTCGCCGTGGGCGACTGGCATATCGCCGTGGTACAGACCGGCCTCGCCGGGGGTGACGTTATCAAGCGTCAACACGCTGCCCACCTGCAACTGTTGTAGTTCGCCGAGCGTGAGCAGTGTCCGGCCGCAGCGGATTTCCAGCGTCAGGGGCAACGCGGTCAGCGCAACGCCGGTTTCGACAGCGGTCTGTTCCATCGGCATATTGTAGGGTAATGGCTCTTCAGCAGCGGTATTCAACGGGGTAGTCTCCAGAGCGTTGATCAAAAAATGGCGACAGGATTGCAAGACGCCGCTCAGACGCAGGCCAGCGAGGAGCAGGCTACCCTGGCCATCGGGGGTGAAGTCGTACAGTGGTGGGATCAGCAGATCGCCAATGGCCAGGGCTGCCAGTTGCGTCGGCAGTAACGTGATGCGCGCCAGCCGTAAAGGCCGGGCGATCGCCAGCGTGGCGGGCAGCGGAGCAACGGCGGTACGCCAGCCGGACTGGCATAGCCAGCGTCGCAGTTGCGCATGATCAAGATATAACCGGGCGTCGGCGTGGCGATCGCCCAGCGTCAGGTGTAAACGGGCGACCGCATCGGCGGCGGCAGGGGGCGTGCCAGGGCGCAGTTCGCCAAACAGGCGGGCCAGCTCCGGACTAATGTACTGATTAAATAGCGACCACTGCCAGCTATCCGTATCCAGGACGTTGGCTGGCGGCGGGCAGGGGCTGAGCGACAGCAGATTCAGTAGCGGTGTGGCCGCCGACAGCGAGAAGTCGCCCAGCTCGCAGCGCCAGTGGCTGATTTCCTGCGTTGGCTGCGGCGTACACGGCAGCAACCACAGTTCGCCGGACGTATCGCCCAGGGTAAACGGATAATGGTAACCGGCCGCCAGTTGATTTTGCGTTTGCGCCTGATCCCGGCTGAGAGTACGCAGACGTAACGGTAGCGTACTGCTCATACTGCGACCTCTTGCTCAATTGACAGGTGCACCGGGCCATCGAGTGCCTGGCGTAACAGTCGCTGGCACAGGCTGGCCTGCCGTTGCCAGCGACGGTAGGCGGCAGGGGAAAAGCGTAGCGAGACCTCCCAGCCAGTCGGCTGACGCGTCGCCAGGGTGACATCCACTTCGCCGGATTCCGGCAACAGAAACGTAAAAGCGCATGTCTCCCCCGCGCTGTCTGCGGCGCGACGGCATAATTCCTGCTGCAATGGTTGCCAGTCGGGGGAGGGCGGGGATTGCTGGAGCGGTTCTTCGTCGGGGATAAATACGCCGCCGACGGCAAAAAACAGTGCGCCCAGCACATCCGGCGCATTTTCGCGCGCATCCCACCGCCGCTGCGGCGGCGTTGAGGGGGGCTTGCTATGAGGCTGCGGCTCCGCGTCGGGCTGACGCGGGGAAACCGGCGGCCGGTTGGTGGCAGATCCTGCGGCGTTCATAGGGCCCCCTGTAAGTGCCCGGACAAATATTCCAGTTTTTCCAGCGCCTTTTGCTGTTCTCGCGCCGCGCTGGCCGCCTGCTCCAGTTGCTCCGTGGCGGCCTGGTGCAGTTGCCGGGCCTGCTGACACTGTTGTTGTTGCTGTTCCACGGCCTGTAAAGCCGCCTGTTCACTGGCAAGGAGGCGGTTCAGCGTCTCCAGTTGTTGATGCCGGTATTGGAAAGCGGCGCACTGTTGCTGATAGTGCTGTTGCTGCTGCAACAGCCGTTGTTGCTGGGCGCTCATATGCTGAAGGGTTTCCTCCAACTGTGTTTGCTGGTGACGCAACTGGCGCTGCGCGCGATTCAGGCGCTGACGGCGGATCGGCAGTAGCGTGGTTAGCGTTTGTTGCAGCGTCTGCCGATGCGGGTCGGGCTGCCGTTCGAATTCACTGTCATTCAGGGGCATGGCTGCTAACCTCCGCGAGTTGATATTGGATATGTTCAAAAGAATCGGGCGCGCGCATTGGCTGGCGCAGGAACTGGTTAATCAAATTGTTGGCGTTGACTGCGGCGTCGGTCAGCGGATCGTTGCCAGGCTGGTATTCTCCCAGCCGAATCAGCATTTCTACCTGCTGATACGCCGCCATCAGGCTGCGTAATTTTCCGGCCTGCATAATGTGCGCGCGTTCGACGACGTTGCTCATGGTGCGGCTAAGACTGGCGAGAATATCGATGGCGGGGTAGTGATTGCGTTCGGCCAGTCGGCGGCTGAGCACGATATGGCCATCGATCAGTGAGCGCACTTCGTCGGCGACCGGATCGTTCATCGAATCCTGTTCGATCAGCACCGAGTACAGTGCGGTGATTGCGCCCTGCTGGGTTTGCCCCGCGCGTTCAACCAGCCGGGGCAGCAGGGTATAGACTGAGGGCGGCAGGCCTCCGCGCCCCGGCGGTTCTCCCAGCGCCAGACCGATCTCACGCTGGGCGCGGGCGAAACGGGTCAGGGAATCGACGATCAGCAACACCTTTTTACCGTCTGCGCGAAACGCTTCGGCGATGGCGGTGGCGGTAAAAGCGGCGCGGGCGCGCTCCATGCTGCTGCGATCGGAAGTGGCACACAGTAGCACCGTCCGGCTGCGCAGCTTATCGTCCAGTTCATGATCGAGAAACTCGCGCAGTTCACGACCACGTTCACCAATCAGGCCAAACACAATGACATCGCAAGGGGTGTTACGCGCCAGCTCCGCCAGCAGCGTCGTTTTGCCGCAGCCAGCGCCGGCAAACACGCCGACACGTTGTCCGTTGCCGATGGTGAGCAGGCCGTCAATCGCCCGTAGGCCGGTGGGTAAGGGAGTATCTATACGCGGCCGCTCGGTGGGGGCCGGGGCGTCATTGAGCACCGGCACCGCCTGATGCTCACTGCCAGGTTCGGCAAATGCGCTGTGGCCACCCGGTTCCAGTGCGCGGCCAAAACCATCAAGCACACTCCCCAGTAATCGCTCGCTGATGCAAATACAGTGCGGTAAATACAGCGGTATGATTAGCGCGCCTTGCGAAATGCCATCCAGCGCACCCAGCGCCGACAGCAGGATTTTTTCCGGGCTAAACCCTACAATCTCCGCCAGTACGCCGTCGTCGCCGTCACTGCGCATAATGCGGCATAAATCCCCGATGCGAGCGCCGGGCAATGCGCACGCGATCAGAATACCGCTGATGCCGGTCACCCGGCCATAGATTGTCACCGGCGAATAGCGTTCCAGATGGCGTTGTTGCCGCTGCGCCCAGTGGTGCATACGCTGTTGCAAAGTATCCATTACCATTTCACCTTGATGTTTTCACGTCCGGCGAACTCGATGCTGTCATGGTTGATCGCCACCAGCCTTAGCCGATCCACTTCATCGCCGATAAAAATTCGTTGTCCGTCGGCGGTGACGATATTGGCGCGTGGGCCGGTGCTGATCTGCACAATATTGAATGGCAACCGATTGCTGACGGTGCTGGTACGGTTATGGATTTGCAGGGTGACGTTAAAGCGCTGATAAAGCGTGCGCAACATGCGATCCAGCCGCTGGCTGTCATCGTTGTCGAGTTTCCCGGAGAGGGTCAGGCTGTTGTTGCCGACGGACAGCGTCACGCTTTTTCCCAGACCCCGGTCGCTCAGCATGGAGGCGATAACCTGGCGCGCGTTGGCCTCGCTGGCCAGGCGTGGTTTTTCTGGCGGCAGCGGCGCTGAAGGAGAGGCAATACTGTCCTGCAACAGCCAACTGCCGAGCATCATGGTCAGCAGCAGGCCGAGCAGCAGATAGAGCACCTTAGCCCAGCCCGGCAGGCGACGTTTGCCCATCACGACTGACGGGGTGACTTCCAGCGGTTCACCGATCGCTGGTGTCGGCAGAGCCTTCTCTTCAGCCTCAACATGTTCCACGTCGGCCTCCTGTTCGCCTGGCCACGGCATTGAGGCGCTGACAATGCACAGCCAGATATGACCCAGAGCAAACGGTGTTCCGGGCTGCAAGTCGAGCGCTTCGCAGTGCTGTCCTTCGTTGTCGTTCAGCGTCCCTTCCAGCGCGAGCGCCTGCCAGCCTTGTTCGGTCTTACTTAGCTGACAATGGCGATCTTTCACACCGGGATCGTAAAGCGCCAGATCGGCATCCTGCGCGGCGCCAATGCACCATTGTTGTCCGCTCAAGGGCAGCGCCGCACCGCGATGCAGCCCGGTCAAAACGCGTAATTCGTACATGAGTCAATTTCCTGCGGTTCGGGCTGATATTGCTGGAGATCCAGCCGCCCCAGTACGTTAATGGCGACATTGCTGTTCAACTCGGCAAAGGAGAGTACCGGTACGGCGTGGAATTCGTCTTTCAGTAAGCTACGCAACGGACTGCGTAAATCCTGCGCCACCAGGATCACCGCTTTTGCATCGGCAAAGGGGGGAAAGGCCTGGCGCATCTGCGTCAGAAGATTGATGCCGTACTCCTGAGTCAGCGCAAAGAACGTTTCGCTCTGCGCCTGGCGCAATGAGTCGCGCAGCAGCTCTTCACTTTCCGGCGTCAGCAGCCAGACATGGAGTCCGTCCGGCTGCTGATACTGATGACAGATATGATCCTTCAGCGTGATGCGTACAAAGTCGGCCAGTGCGGAGCTGTCTCGTTCGTGCTGACCGTACTCGATCAGCGTTTCAGCGATGCTGCGCACCGAACGCAGCGGAATGCGTTCGGAGGCCAGCCGCTGCAGCACGGCGGCAAAGCGCGACAGCGGCATGATGCGCTGCAGTTCCTGCGCCAGTTCTGGCTGTTCGCTTTCCAGCCAGTTGAGGATTGATTTGCTTTCCTGCAGGCCAATAAACTGTGCGCCGCTTCGGTGGATTGCCTGCTCCATACGTAGCACGATTAGCTGTTCCGGGCTCCAGCTCGCCAGTTCCGGCTGTTGCAGCAAAGGGTGTTGGGGTGGCAGCCAGCACCAGTGCGTTTCATCACGCTCTGCCGGACCCGGCAGAACAGGAGGTTCAATGTCATGGTCGCCAAGGCTGCTTTTCCTTACCGCCAGATAGTCGACGCCAAACGTGGCGGTGACCTGTGGGATTTCGTAGACGCAGAAGCGGAATTCATCGCTGGCGAGCGCAGGCGAGTATTCAATATCGAATGACGGTAGGGTAAAGCCGAAGTGATAGACCAGACGGTTGCGCAAGCGACGGATATGCTGGATCAGCGAGGCGGCTGCGTCGCTGTTTTGATGCGCAAGGCTGAATTGCAGCAGGTAGGCGCGGGTCGGGTTGAAACGACGCAGATCCTGATAGCCATTCTGTTCCGGCGGCAGTTGTTCCGCTTGTCGTTCACTGTCCTGCAACTGGCCCTGCTTTTTAACGCGCCAGAGCTGAAGAAGGCCGCTACCAAGTGTGATAACGCTGATGATGATAAACACCGCTGTCGGCATACCGGGCAGCAGAGCGAATCCCACCATACCGACGGCGGATATGATCCATGCTTTGGGCTGGCTGGTGAGCTGTTCGGCGATTTCGCGGCCAATGTTGGCATCCACCTGCTGGCCGTCGGCGGAGACACGAGTGATGATCATGCCGGCCGTTAACGAGATCAGCAGCGCCGGGATCTGCGCGATCAGGCCATCGCCGATGGTTAGCACCGAATAAATATGCATGGCGGCGCTGGCCTCCATGTCATGTTGCAGAACGCCGATGGCGAAACCACCGATCATATTGATAAAGACGATTACCAGCCCGGCGATGGCATCCCCCTTCACGAACTTCATCGCCCCGTCCATTGCGCCGAACAACTGGCTCTCCTTAGCCAGATTTTCCCGCCGTTGTCGCGCCTGATGGGTTTCGATCAGGCCGGCTCGCAGATCGCTGTCGATTGACATCTGCTTGCCCGGCATGGCGTCGAGGGTGAAGCGGGCGGCCACTTCAGCCACACGTTCCGAACCTTTGGTGATTACCAGGAAGTTGACCACGGTGAGGATCAAAAAGATGACCAGCCCGACGGCCAGATTACCGCCGACGACAAAGTTGCCGAAGGCCTCAACGATATGTCCGGCATCCTGTTGTAGCAGAATCTGTCGGGTGGTGGAGATCGACAGCGCCAGTCGGAACATGGTAGTCAGCAGCAGCACCGACGGAAAGGTTGAAAAGGCCAACGGTTTCGGCAAATACATCGCCAGTACGATCAATAACGATGAAATACAGATATTGAGCGCAATCAACACATCGATCAGCCCGGTGGGCAGCGGAATGATCATCATAAAGACGATCGACATTACGATGACGGCCCCTACCACCTCCGAGCGCTGCATGGCGCTGAGGGCGATACGATTCAGCCAGGAGAACAGCGCAGCCATTTATCGGGCGGTCCGTGGTGGTGTCAGCGAGGCACGCGGTTCCTGTCCGGAATAGTCGCCGATAATGGAACGCAGCAGGTTCAGGGCCATCTGCCGATTCTTGGTTTTGTCATCGCGCCACAATCCCTGCGGCAGGTGATAAACCAGCGGCACCAGCCCGCTGAGAAACAGCACCTGATGCTGGGGCTCAGAACCGGCGGTATCGTGGGCGAGATTTTGCAGATCGCGTAAATAGGTGCCGTTACCGCTCAGGTTCAACAGGCGGCGGGTCAGATCCAGTGCGCTGATATTAACGGTCGGCAGTTTGCCAGACAGCCGTTCAAGCAGTTGTTTGCTGGCGCTCAGAGTCTGACTAATGTTGCCAGCATCCTGCAGGCTGTTGCGAATCGTTTGCAGGGCGCGCCTGGGAATAGATGAATTGCGTGCGGCGATATCATCGGCCAGCGCGCGCTGCAGCGTGCGTAACCCCTGGGTAATATGCGCACTACCAAACTGGCCCAGCATAGCGTCCAGCATGGCGTTGCCCGATTGCAGATGCACAATAGTCCGGTAATAAAGCTGGCGCATTGCCTGCTTCTGTCCGGGATCGGTACTGAAACTGGCGATCGCGCTGGCAGTATTCAGCCCGGCATGTACTTCCGCGCCCTTGGCCTGATGTAGCCGCTCAAGGCTGCTCAGCGCGTTGCCGGCCAGCGCGCTGTCCTGTGTCTGTTGCGCATGCTGCAGAGTATGGCGCAGCAGCACATCGCAGCGTGCTGGATCGTCCCCGGCGGCATGGAGCAGGTCGGCCAGATGTGGAGACGCGTTATTGAGCAGCAGCGTTTGCATCTGCCGGGTTTGTGTTTCCAGTCGCGCATGCTGGGGGTGCTCCAGCAGTTGCAGCAGCTCATTGAGTTTTTCAATACGCTCGACCTGCTGCTGTGCGTGATGATCTGGCTGGGCGGTCACCCGGCGCTGGTTGAGCGATTTACTCTTGCGTTCCACCTGCTCGGCAAAAGTCATAGAAACTTCTTCCATTGAGTCTTCAAGCGGTGAAGCGGGCATATGTCTGGAGGCGGCGCCGACAGCAGCGGGCGTCAGGCTGAGCGGCGGCAATGTCTCTTCGTCAGCGGGCGTGCCGGACAAATGCGAGGACGGAATTGAGGGTATAACCGGGGTAATTTTCATCGTCGAAGAACCTTTATTCATACGCGCTGTTGTCACTGTGTGGCGTGGTAAGCGCAATGGTTCCCTGATGATTTGCTTTACCCCGCCAGCGGCGGGGAACGCTTTGCAGCTTATTGCAAATTCGCGTGTTTCGTCTGGCAATAATTTGCGCTGACATTAATGAAAAAATAAAATAACTAATTATTTATCAATTAGTTAACTTATTGTAACTGGCTGGCACCTCCTTTGCTATACGCCTGAATGCCGATGGGGCATTTATGTGTTGAGCAAAGAGGGAATCATGACAATAACGCAGTTGCAGACCACCGCATCTTCCGCAATGCCGGAAGCAATACACCGCAATGTCGATTGGGAACGCATTTTCCGTGAGCATGGGCGTCGGTTACACCATTTTATCCGCAAGCGTGTCAGTAACCGGGAGGATGCAGAAGATCTGGAGCAGATGACCTGGGTTGAAGTGTTGCGTAATCGTGACAAGTTTTCCGGCGCTTCGCGCCCAGAAACCTGGGTATTCGGCATTGCCCTGAATCTGGTTCGTAATCATTTTCGCCTGCAATCTGGCCGGCCTCGCTGCGATGAACTGGAGGAGGATATCGCGCTGACCGGCGACGACCCCAGCCATATTATTGAACATCAGCGTTTGTTGACGTCGACGCTGAGTTCTATTGCCTCCCTGCCAGAAGAGACGCGCCATCTGTTGCGTATTTTGATAGAGCAGGATGGCAGCTATCAGGCCATTGCGCTGCATTTGAACATTCCCATCGGTACGGTGCGCTCGCGTTTGTCTCGGGCCCGTGGAGCGTTAAAACAGTCGGTGTTTTAGCGCTCCACGACGCAATGTCTGTAAATTGCGGCGCCCCGGAGCAGGTTGGGGCGTCGGCAGAGATGCCACTGAGGAACATTCAGGAAATTATTTTGTTTTAAAAATTCTAATACATTGTTATGTAATAAAAACCATGGAGGACTACTTTTTTTCTTACTGTGGGAAGAGGGGATAGTCGGCCTGATTTTTATTTCCGGGAATAGGTCAGAACAGAGGATGGTTGGTATCAGGCAAGCAAAGGATGTTTACCGAGGAGAAGAAATGCATTTTTCCAGTCCACAGAATGCCGCCGATAGCGAACCGCTACGGCTGGTCGAATTTGCCTTGAGTAACATGAAAGATGCTGTCTATCTGATCGACTACGAGACGCGTTTCTTTTATGTCAACAATGAGGCTTGCCGCATGTTGGACTACAGTAACGAAGAATTTCTCACCATGTGCGTGTCGGATATCGATCCCGACTGGAGCAAGGAAAATATCAATGCGCACTGGAACCGCCTTATCAAGGAAAAACTGAGCGGTTCTTCATCGTTTGAAACGCAACATAAAAGTAAGTATGGCCTGATGATCCCGGTTGATGTCAGCTCAAACCCGTTTGTCTATAAAGGGGAAAACTACAGTATGTGTGTGGTCAGAGATCTGAGAGAACGCCAGTCTCTGGAACAGCTTGCTTACGCCCGTGAACAGGAATTTCAGGCGTTAGCAGGAAATTCTCCGGATGTTGTGGTGCGTTTTAATATCCGACTGCAGTGTCTGTATGCGAACCAGGCTGCCTTACGCCACCTGAACGTCTCTGCGGAACAATTGCGTGGACGACGGTTGCGGGATTTGCTGGGGAATCTGACCTGTGTGAGTTACGTGGAGCAACGGGTAAGTGAGGTGATTGCCCATCTGCGTGAGGCTGAAGGCGAACTGGTCGAGTCGGACAATCTCTCTTCACAGGGAATCATTATTCACCATCTCCGTTGTGTGCCGGAGTTTGACCGCTATGGCGCGCTGGTTTCGGTACTGACAATAGGCCGTGATATTACCGCCATTCGGTATGCGGAAAAAAAACTGGAAGATTCCCATATGCGCTTGCGGCTGCTGGCGCGTCAACGGGAGGCGTCACGCGAAGCAGAGAGAAAGCGAATTGCGCGTGAGGTGCATGATGAACTGGGGCAGCATCTGACGTCTCTGCGGATGGGCATTTCATTGTTGCGATTGCAATTTAGCAAGGATAACCCGCTATTGCATGAACGCGTCCTGAACCTGATGAGTCTGGCTGACAAAACCATACAGGTGGTACGTAATGTCGCGACCCGCCTGCGCCCCAATGTACTGGATATGGGGCTGAGTACCGCGCTGGAATGGCTGCGCGATGAGTTTACCAGCCGTCATCCCGATTGTTGCTGCCAGCTGATAACGCCTGTGAATGAGATTCTTCTGGATGATGAACAGTCCACGGCGGCGTTTCGTGTCGTGCAGGAATCATTAACCAATGTCACACGACATGCTGATGCCACGGAGGTCATCATCACTCTTCAGCGTCGTCCTGGGGTGGTGGTACTAAGTGTGAAAGACAATGGCAAGGGTTTTGATAGTCGACAGCGTAGCGACAATGCGTTTGGTCTGATGGGGATGCGCGAGCGCGGTCGCATGCTGGGCGGGAGCGTAGAAATAGAAAGTAAACCGACTATTGGCACCTGTGTGTCACTAACCATTCCATTGGAAAATATTGAGGAGAATAAATAAACACATGGAAAAGAATATTCGCCTGATGATTGCAGACGATCATGTGATTATGCGTGAAGGCTTAAAGCAGATTTTTTCGCTGGATGAGCGGTTGGTTGTTGTGGCGGAGGCGGGCAATGGTGCCCAGGTCATGGAAGGTCTTCGGGTGGAAGATATCGATCTGCTGTTGCTGGACATGTGTATGCCGGGGGTCAGTGGCGAAGATCTGATCATGCGTATCAGGCTGCAGTACCCCAAACTACCGATTCTGATTCTTACCATGTTCAGTGAACCACAGATTGCGAGACGGGCGCTGAAGTGCGGCGCGCTGGGCTATATTACTAAAGACAATGAGCCTGAGGCGTTGCTGGCGGCGATTCATCGTGTTGCTCAGGGGCAACGTTTTATTGACCATGCGCTGGCAGAGAAAATTGTATTTTCCGAATGCGGCACTGATGGCGAATTGTTGCATGAGCGACTCAGCGCAAGGGAAATGCAAATTATGCTGATGCTGGCGCGTGGCGATGGCATCAACAACATTGCGCAGGCGCTGGCCATCAGCAACAAAACCGTGAGCACCCATAAATCCCGTTTAATGGAAAAAATGATGTTCTCCACGAATGCCGATATCGTGAAATACGCCATCGGCCACCAACTGATAACCTAAGAATATTCTTATATCTGAAGGCAGCTGACCGGCTGCCTTGCACCTTTCCTTACCGCAATCTGTTAATTCTTTTGATACAAGAAGTGGATATATAAACGGTTTTGATGTAACCGCTTACAATTCACGCGTTTGTTGTAAGCCTTTCCTTACCCCTCACCCCCTGCTTTTCCTGACTGAATATTCAGCAGATGACGATAGTTTATTCATATAAATATGTGTATTTGTTAGAAAAAATGGAGATAAACGGGAGTTTTATTGAATAAGTGTAACCAATTGTGTCTTTTGGCGCAGCAATAACATTGCCGTGTATAGCAAATAGCAGCTTCATAATAACAGACAGTAAGAGGGGGGTTTTATGATTGCTGGGGAAAATAATATCAAGCTATATCAATACAGTAATACGATTTCGACGGCCAATATGGCATCTGTGTGCCTGGATTTCCACGACACATTGGTGGATATGATCAATACCGTCGCACCCTTAAATATCGATTTGGTTCTGGAAGGTGAAACGGGCACAGGCAAAGACACGCTGGCGCGACGCATTCATCAGCTTTCTGGATGCCAGGGGAAGCTGGTAGCGGTTAACTGTGCGGCGATCCCGGAAACGCTGGCTGAAAGCGAGTTATTCGGCATTAATCGTGGCGCGTATACCGGGGCGAGTGAGTCGCGCGCTGGCTATGTGGAAGAAGCACATAAAGGCATACTGTTCCTGGATGAAATTGACAGTATGCCTTTAACATTACAGGCAAAAATGCTGCGTGTGCTGGAAAATCGTGGGGTGAAACGACTGGGTAGCACCCGCTTTACGCCGGTAGATATGCGCGTGATTGTGGCAACGCAAACGCCATTGTTGACACTGGTTGAACGCGGTAGCTTCAGGCGAGATCTCTATTTTCGCCTGAATACCATCAGCCTTCAGCTTCAGCCCTTACGCGCCCGGCTGGAGATGATCATCCCGCTATTCCACTATTTTACCCAGCAAGCCACGTTGCGTTTACAGCGTACCGCGCCCGAACTTACCCAGGAACACTGTGAATGTCTGCTGAGCTACAATTGGCCGGGAAATATTCGCGAACTCAAGACCGCAGCCGAACGTTTTGCGTTAGGTCTGCCACCGTTAAGCATTCCTTTTCGTTGCGAACAAGAGCCGTCGCAGTTAAAGGAGCGAATGCGACGTATTGAAAATATCCTGATCCACGACTGTCTGAGACGCCATGGACACAAAATTGATAACGCGGCACGGGAGCTGGGCATTCCCGCTCGTACGCTGTATCACCGCATAAAAGTGTTGAGCAAAGGCGAGAGCGCCGTTTGTTAGTGCAATAAAAAAGTTGCTGTAGCCGGGAACCGGGGCGGAGAGCCAGCCACTTAATCTACGAACATTATGTGATGTTCAGAAAACACAACCTCAACCACTGGAGAGATAACTATGAGCGGTTTTATGTCAAGTCTTTCAGGCGCGAGCCAAACTGCGTCCAAAACCCTGGAATCAGCAATGGGGGATGCATTGACGATGTCTGCCGGTGCGCAGGCAGATAAAATAAAGCTGGACACGCAGAACTCCATCCTCGATGGAAAAATGGATTCAGCTTCCAAAGCGCTGAACTCCGGCCACAACGCGGCGAAAGCGATTCAGTTCTAAGTGATGACCGGGCGTGCGGCCGTTCGGCGCCCGGATTTTACCTTGCTGTAAGGGGCAATCATGAAAATCAATGCTGCAAATGCTCCCTCGCTGACCAGTATGGACATTACTGATACCGGAAGTATCGCATCCAGCAGCGGTGATGCGGTCTGGTTCAGCGCCGCGCTGCGTTCCCAGACCAGAACGGCCAGTATCGACAATCAGTCATGGATTGACAAATTATCCAGCCTGTCCGCTGCGGGCAGCAGCCAGTCAAACCAGGCGGACAGAGCCCTGGTGAAAGCATCGCGTAGCCTCGATCCGCAAAGCGTTATGGACGCCAACCGCACGCTATCCTCGTATTATCTGGAAAGTCTGCTCAACGCCAAACTGGTGGCGAAAGGCGTACAAAGTCTGGAAAAACTCACTAACTTGCAGTAGCCCACTATGGATAAATTATCGTTAAAGGCGCTGTTGGCATTGATCATCATGCTACTCGCTGGCTGTAATGATCAGATAGAGCTCAATCATGGCCTGTCGGAAAACGATGCCAATGAAGTGTCGGCGGAGCTGGGACGCTATCATATCCAAACGGAAAAACGTTATGACAAAGAAGGGATCACCGTACTGATTGATGCTCCGAACCTGAATCGGGCCGTACATATTCTCGATGCGGCGGGTTTGCCACGCCCGGCCCGCACCAATCTGGGAGAAGTGTTTCAGAAGAACGGTGTGATCTCAACGCCGCTGGAGGAGCGGGCGCGCTACATTTATGCCCTCTCCCAGGAAGTAGAATCCACGCTGAGCCAGATAGACGGGGTTATCGTCGCTCGGGTCCATGTTGTACTGCCTGAACGGGTTGCGCCCGGGGAGCCGGTCCAACCTGCCAGCGCGGCGGTCTTTATCAAATATCGCCCCGATCTGGATCCGGACGCCATTGAACCGCGTATTCGCCGCATGGTGGCCAGTAGCCTGCCTGGGCTGGCAGGTCGTTCAGACAAGGATCTGGCGATTGTGTTCGTTCCGGCGGAAAGCTACCAGGACAAACCGACGATGGTTAATTTCGGCCCCTGGGTGGTGACACAGCAGCGCGCGCAGCAGTTGAACTGGTGGTGCGGGCTAATCGGTTTGCTGATTCTGCTGGTGGTGGGCGGCGCGATAAGTTGGATGTACTGGCAGCGCTATCATCGTCAGGCAGTACCCGTGGCGGAGCAGAAGAGTGAATGAGTTAACGGCCGACGCGCAGGTGGATTTGGCGCTAAGCTGGCTTCGCTGGTGGTGTATCGACTGCTGGTTGACGGCGGAGCCCGCCTGGCGGCAGGCCGACTTCTACCAGCTTGACGAGGCGACATTACGACAACTGGCGCGTACGCATCATCAGCAGTTATGCGCCCGGCTTCAGTTACCCGCGTCGATCGCGGCGGTTGACGATACCCTGTTGCAACTGATGCAGTTGTCATCTCCTTTGCGGTTACGGGTATTACGGTTGGTGGCGGAAGTGTGCTGGCGTGACAGCAGCAGACACACTCTGACGGCAGATCAGCAACGCTGGTGCCGACGTATCGCTCAGGCGATGCGTCCGGGATTATGGCTAACGCCGCCACCGGGAATACCAACGGGTGATGGCGCAATCGACGGGTTATGGCTGTTAAACCTGCGCTGTGGGCCATTATGTTGGCCGCGCGTCCGGCTACATTTCTCTCCTGACCGGGTCCAGGCAGTGGAGCGGCTACCCCCGCTGAGTGATTTTCCCTCACGCTTGCTGCCTCTTTGGCAAGCGGCGATCTGGCAGGCTGCGCAGGAGCCGTTATGTTGACGCAAAAACGTATTACGTTACTCAATGGCGACACCGATCTGGCGCCGATCATAACCAGGGCGCAGTTACGGCTACAGCAACAAGGGCAGACGCTTCTGGTGCAGGCGCAGCAGCAGGCTCAGGCGTTACTGATGACGGCTGAACAGGAGCGCGAACAGCAGCGGGAGGCGGTACGTCAACAGGTCGAACGGGATTTCTGGCAGCAGGCAGATGCGATGCTGCATGCTTTGCAACAACAGTATCAGCAACTGGAAAGTCAGGCATTGGTAGTAATGGAGGTGGTGGTCTCTCAGGCGATCGGCCAGTTGCTGGAGCAGGTTCCGGAGCATGCGCGCATGACGGCGCTGTTACGCCAATTATTACGGGCGCAAACCGTTGACGCACAGGGGGAACTGTATTGTCACCCCGATCAGAGACAGGTGGTTGCTGACTGGTTAGCCAGTCAGCCGCATTTGTGCTGGCGATTACAGACGGATAACGCGCTGCCGATCGACAAACTAAAGCTCACCACTACTCAGGGCGAATTGCATCTTGACTGGCGGCAGGCGGTGCAACGGCTGTTGCCAGTCTGTGGCGATGAAACCGCCGATCCACCGACGTAAAATTCCACTCGCGGCGGAACTGTGTCCGGCTGATAACCACTTACTTCATAGTATTCCATTCAGCAGAGGACTTGATTATGTCATCACTCAGCGCGCTCCAGCGTCGCCTCGACACGCAATTCAACCGTGCACAAGAACAGTTGGACGATGCCACATTAAATGCCAGTGAAGGTTACAGCCAGGCCGACAGCTTCGCGTTTTTTGAGGCCAGCATAGGGTTATCTAGCGCCAGTTGGGCCGCCAACCAGGAACTGACGGTAAAGCATGGGCTGGCGAAAGCCATTATTAATGCGATCAACTGAATTGCAGACCTGGGTAGCGCGCTGGCTGGACAACAGCGCCGAAGACCTGCAATTGCTGGTGGATGGCGGCGCGCTCTCTTTACAACGCCGTGGCGGACAGTTTTTTGCGCTGGCGTCGCTGACGCTCGCTGTCGTACCAGACGAACAGTTATTAGGTCGGGCATTACAGCTAAGCGCGCCGGCTTTGCGTCATTTTGGGCGCGATACCGGCGCGTTGTTGCTGGAAGGCGATACCCTGCGTTTGGCGCTGCGTTTGCATCAGGAGGACGTGGACGCCATTTGCGACCAATTGACCTCCTTGCTCAATCAGCGTGACGTCTGGCAATCCTTGTTACAGCAGCCGATCAAAAAAGCGGGCGCTCAGTCCGCAATGCCTTTACACAGCCTGGCATTTTTACCAGGGGGAAATCATGGCTGAGAAACGTTATTCCTGCGGTCGTTTACTCTGCGCGTTATTGATGTTGTGTGCCGCGCCTGCGGTGTTGGGGCAGACGCCATCCGACTGGAAAGAGCAGTCATACGCCTATTCCGCGGATCATACGCCGTTGTCTACCGTGCTGCAGGATTTTGCCGACGGTCACGGGGTCGAACTCCGACTGGGCAACATTGAGGACGGAGAGGTGAACGCGAAGATACGCGCAGACAGCGCCAGCGCGTTTCTGGATCGGCTGGCGCTGGAGCACCATTTTCAGTGGTTTGTTTACAACAACACGCTGTATGTCAGCCCACAGGATGAGCAAACTTCCGAACGGCTGGAGATCTCGCCTGATGCTGCGCCGGACATTAAACAGGCGCTGAGCGGTATCGGTTTGCTGGACCCGCGTTTTGGCTGGGGCGAACTGCCGGATGACGGCGTGGTACTGGTGACCGGGCCGCCGGAGTACGTCGCGCTGATCAAGCGCTTCAGCCAGCAACGAGAGGAAAAAGACGATCGGCGCAAAGTAATGATTTTTCCGCTACGCTATGCCTCGGTGGCCGATCGTACCATCCATTATCGCGATCAGACACTGGTTATCCCCGGCGTAGCAACGATGCTCAACGAGCTGTTGAACGGTAAACGTCCGGCGCCGCTGAGCGCCAACGGTGGCACCGACACAGTGGGCGGCCCTGACATGACCGCGATGCAACAGAATACCGAGACGCTGCTGGCACGGTTGAGTCATCGCGATAAAACCGCTGCTCACGGTGGTGGCAACAACGACGATATGGGCGAGCCAGGGGGACGTATCTCCGCTGATGTGCGCAACAATGCGCTACTGATCCGCGATGACGAAAAACGACGGGAAGAGTACCGCCAGTTGATTGCCAAAATTGATGTACCGCAGAACCTGGTGGAGATCGATGCGGTGATCCTTGATATCGATCGTACGGCACTCAGTCGTCTGGAGGCCAACTGGCAGGCGACGCTGGGCGGAGTCAGCGGCGGCAGTTCGCTGATGTCCGGTAGTGGCACGTTGTTTGTTAGTGATTTCAAACGCTTTTTCGCTGATATTCAGGCGCTGGAAGGCGAGGGGACCGCCTCGATTATTGCCAACCCCTCGGTGTTGACGCTGGAGAATCAGCCAGCGGTGATCGACTTTAGCCAGACAGCCTTTATTACCGCGACCGGCGAACGCGTTGCGGATATTCAACCGATAACCGCAGGTACCAGCCTGCAGGTAACGCCGCGCGCAGTAGGCTATCAAGGCCATACCAGTATTCAGTTAACCATTGATATTGAAGATGGTCATGTCCAGACGGACAGCGACGGTCAGGCGACTGGCGTCAAACGTGGCACGGTCAGTACCCAGGCGTTGATCGGCGAAAACAGGGCGTTGGTGCTGGGAGGTTTCCATGTGGAAGAGAGCGGCGATCGCGATCGACGTATCCCTTTGCTGGGCGATATTCCGTGGATTGGCAAACTGTTCACCTCAACGCGTCATGAGATTTCGCAGCGGCAACGACTGTTTATCCTCACACCTCGTTTGATTGGCGATCAAACCGACCCAACCCGCTACGTTGCGGCAGACAACCGCCAGCAACTGAATGATGCGATGGGACGGGTGAACCGACGGCACAGCAATGTCAACCAGCATGATGTGGTGGAAAACGCGCTGCGAGATCTGGCTGAAGGAGAACTGCCCGCTGGTTTCCGAATGCAGACATCAGGTTCACGTCTGAGTGAAGTATGCCGAAATACGCCGTGGCTGCGTTTCGACGGCAACCGGGGACAGTGGTACAGCAATGGCAGTGTGCAATTGATCATTGGCGTGGTACGCAATACCGGCACTAAACCGCTGCGTTTTGATGAAGCCAGTTGTGCAAGCAAACGCACGCTGGCGGTGGCCGCCTGGCCGCATGCCATGCTGGCGCCGGGTGAGTCGGCCGAGGTGTATCTGGCGCTGGATTCAAATCGGGCACTACAGGCATCCCGCGTATCGTTATTAAACCCGTAACAGGCGAGGAGAAAAGATGAAAAGGGGGCAATTAGGGTGGTTGCTGGGCGCATCCATGCTGCTCACGGCCTGTGCCGGTCAGCATGATAACAGCCTGGAGTGCACTTCGGCGGCGTGCCGCCCGCAGTCTGCGCCTCATCAGTTAGTGATCTGGTGGCAGCCCGAGCTGCGCAATGGCCCGGCGGATTATACCCGGGTGACGGTAAATGAATAAGTCTTGTCCGCAGGTAACTTCCCTGGAGGCGCTGTTGCATCTGCTGCAAGCGCGGCAGCGTTGTCGCTGGTCAGTACAACCGGGCGTGGAACTGCTGGCCTTGAGCGGCGAGCGCGGGCGAGAGTTGATGATCAATTTGCAGCCCGACAGCCTGCCGACCGGTTTTTACCGTCATATATTGCGCAAGCGCGCGCAACAACTGGATCGCTATGACGGTTGTTACCTTTTTCTCGACGGTGCGCGCCGTCTGTCGATCTGGTGCCAGTTGCCAGATGAACACGAAGATGACGCGCAGCAGATCGCGCGTCTGCTCTCCCTGGCTGGCATCACTTATCCCGGTCTCTGAGTTAGTGGTGCCGGGCGGCACGGTTTTTTCCCCATGTGGTGGAACCGGAACCTTTTCCCGGGCACTCAATAAAGGCTTGGCGTATTCATCGGACAGCGTTCAGTGCGGGTGGCCCAAGCTTACATTCTTACTTCCACTATTAAGGAACAGCCTATGAGTCTGGGATCAATCATCGGGTCGGCAACGCAGCCGACAACACTCAATATTACAATCACCGCTGGCTCGCGCGGTGCAGGGGGATTTGGCGCAGGCAATCAATATAATGGCCTCGGTGCTCAGGGAGGCACGGATGCCATCAATAAACTGGCTGGTATGCTTACTAGCATGATGATGATGAGCATGATGGGCGGCGGTTTGCTCGGAGGCGGATTGCTGGGCGGCGGTGGTTTGGGCAACTTGTTCGGTGGAGGCGGCCTGGGGGGCTTTGGCAGCGGGCTGGGGAGTTCGCTGGGAGGCGGAGCGGGTGGCGCATTAGGCGGTGCGCTGGGTGGTCCGTTAGGTGCGGCGCTGGGCAACTCACTGGGCTCCAGCCTGGGTGATGCCATGGGATCTGGCGTAGGTTCATCGCTGGATCAGGCCCTGGGTTCCAAACCGACTTCCAGCTATCTGCCCAACTCTGGCTCTGGTGGCGGTACAGACTCCGCGGCCAGCGATCCTCTACAGCAATTGTCCATGCTGTTCAGCGAGGTGTTGAAAGATATTCTGGGCGGCGGACAGGATAGCGGTGCACAGGGCAACAGCGGTACAGGGAGACAACCGACGGCAGGCGAGCAGCAGGCCTACACTCAGGGTGTCAGCGATGCGCTGAGCGCCCTGTTGAGCAATGGCCTGAGCCAGAGTCTTGGCAAAGGCGGACTGGGCGGGGCGCCGTTGCAATTGGGTAATGGCGGTCTGCAAGGTCTGAGCGGCGCAGGGGATTTCGGTCAACTGGGTAATGCGGTTGGTCTGGGTATTGGACAGAAGGCCGGGATTGAGGCGTTGAACGCCATCGGTACTCACAGCGACAGTGCGACGCGTTCGTTTATCAACAAGGAAGATCGGCCGATGGCGAAAGAGATTGGTCAGTTTATGGATCAATATCCGGAAGTGTTCGGTAAACCCCAATATCAGAAAGATGACTGGACAACGGCGAAAACCGATGACAAGTCATGGGCAACTGCGTTGAGCGATCCAGATGATGACGGCATGACGCCGGGCAGCATGGATCAGTTCAACAAGGCCAAAGGGATGATCAAAAGCGCTATGGCTGGCGATTTCAGTAACAGCAATCTCCAGGCTCACGGTGCGGGCGGTTCATCATTGGGCATTGACGCCGCCCTGACAGGCGACGCTATCAGCAATATGGCGCTCGGCAAACTGGCGGCCTAAGGCGTTGTGTGGCGGGTAAGCCAGACTTGCCCGCCTTTTTTGCAATCCGGTAAGCATCTCTTGTTCTAAGGAGTCACTATGCGCCCCGTCGGCTTGTCTTTTCATTCCTCTCATCCTCCGACAACAGACGACGAGGCCGCACAGCCGGAGTCTTCTTCCCGCGCTGCGCCGACAAAACGTCTTGAGCGTTCACTGGCGAAAAGATACCAGTACGACGATGTTGCGCAGCCTCATCCCGCAGAATCAAATGCGTCTCCGGATTCGAGTAAACTTAAACCGCTTCCAGCCGGGCATTATGAACATCTTGGGGATATTGTCGCCAGGATGAAAATCGACCAGGCGCTCGGTGAAAAAGTCAGCGGCGACGGGGGGCGCTCTGCTGCCCATACGGCATCATCCAGCGCTGAGGCATCATCCTCAACGTCGCGTACTGTTTTTACACGTCACCGCGACGCACATGGTTTTGCTGACAGCCTGCAGGAACTGGCCCAGTGGAGCGAGAAAAAGGCGACGGCGTCATTGGCACCGCAACATATGTTTGGCATGAGCGGAATCGCCCCCAACCTGGTTGAAGAGATGCTGAAGCGTGAGCTGGCGATGCTGGCGAAAGATATGGTCAGAGCCGGCATTCCACTGGAGGCGGTTTTGACGCATCAGGGCAAAAAATCGTTGGGGATCAATCTCAATTACCTGGAAATAAAATCATTTCTCACGTCAAAAGGGGTGTGGGGAGATAATAGCGGCGGGCATATGGCAAATGAGCTGGTGAAAAAGGCTGACAATTATTTCGCCCACTTCCACGCCCAGGGTAATCGCCCTCTGGCACCTCTGACTGCGCCGCGCGGCAAGGACAGTATCAGCGTGATGCGCGAACTCTTACATGATTCCCCCGGTCTGGTAATTGGTGAGGCGCATCATACGGTGAGCAGCAAGCGTGAGCTGATCAAGAACATGGCAGGGCTGAAGGCAGCGGGGGTCAGCACGTTGTTTATGGAGCACTTGTGCGCAGATTCGCACGGTAAGGCACTGGCCGAATATTTAAGCGCACCAAAAAACAGCGCGATGCCGACCCGTCTGTCAGCCTACCTGGATATGCAGGATCGAGGGCAATCAGGTCTTAGTGGACCCTCGCCAAAATACAATTTTAAGCAGATCATCCGCGCAGCGAAAGAAGCCGGGATCGCTGTCATCCCGATAGACACTGCCGAAACTTACTCGGCCTCAAAATCACCGGATAACAGCCGTATCAAATTGATGAATTATTATGCCGCAGAAAAAATACGTCTTAGCGAACCGCCGGGTAAGTGGCTGGTCTTTGTGGGCTCGGCTCATGCCAGCACTTATAATGGCGTTCCCGGACTGGCCGAACTAAAAGGCGTGCGTTCGATGATTATCGATGATCATGGCCGCAAATCACGACCATATATTGATATCAATGTAAAAGGTTACGCCGATGGTCAACTGAACCCGGATATCGTACTGTCTTATAAAAAACCAGGCGGATGAATATATTTTTCAGATTGCTGACAGTGCAGGCATCGGTATCCTTCCCGATGCCTGTTGCTTTTTAGACGGAGCGCTTCTGCAACCGCTGCAATTCCAATAGATTATCGGCCAGCAGGCGGGTGATCAGAAAAGCCGTCTGGCCTGCGCGACTCCCTGTCGCGGCGTCTACAGCCAGAAAATCCTCATGCAGGCTATCGACAAAACCATCCAGCTCAAACTGACCCTGCCGTTGCGACATCGGGTTGCACAGCACCTGTTGTAAATGCTGCTTGACCTGAGCGATCGCCAACTGAAATGCCTGATACTGCTGTGGTGAAAGGCGTTCTCCTCGCTCGACGACATCCACCCAACTTTCTGATACCAGAGTAACGGGTGAACCGATCATGATTCAGCTACCTGTAGCCTGGCTGAATCCGGCACCTTATAGTGATTGTTGACGTTATCCAGCGAGATATTGCTGGCATTGACGTTCAATCCTTCACTGTCGCTTTTGACAAATGAGTACTTGCCGTTTTGTGCGCTGATATTATTCAGGTTCAGATCCCAGTCGCCCTGTTGACCGCCATTGGTGCGGAGAAAGGTACCGAAATCTTTGGCCTTCACGTTGTCAACGGTCAGGCTGGTATCTGCGTTCAGTTGCAGGATTTTATCGGTGGCGTTGGCGAAACTACTGTTGGTGATTTCAACGTTAGATTTCTTGCCATCGCTGTTCGGCTTCACGGTGATGGCATCTTCTCCTACATCGGTGAAATGCACGTTATCTATCTTAGCGTCACCGTAAAGATGGATGCCATCTGCGCCATTATTGCCAATGATGACGTTTTTCAGGCTGGCGCCATCCTCCAGTTTGAACAGTGGTTTCTGGCTTTCCGACTGACCGCCATCGCCCAGGGCAGGTCCGGCTGTGAAGGTTTGCCCTTTACCATCAAACTCCTGGCCTGCCTTTACGATAATGGTGTTATTCAGCACCGTTGGATTGTCGCTGGCGTCAGGAAAGCCCACGGCCGACGAGGCGCCTGTGCCGCTGCTACCCAGCGGATCGGACAGATTGCTCATCAGTGAAGGTTCAGCTGTCCCCCCGACAGGAGAAGAGGGAAGAACTGATCCGGAGGCAGGTAATCCGGTGGAGGAGGGTGACGACAGGGCATTCGTTGGTGAGCCACCGTCTGTCGTCGAATTATTGCTTCCTCCGCCAGCGTTCTGGCTGGCGGTATTCGGCTGGCCGAACTGCCCGTTTTGCCCATCCATCATTTGTGCGATCAGTTTCAGCAAGGCCTTCAACAACTGATTATCGCTGATGTGACCACCGCCCTGGTCGTCGGACATCAGGCTTTGATCCAGACCGTTGCTGCCCATCGTGCCAAGCTGATTACTGCTGGCATTTTGCGGCGAGACGCCGTTTTGCCCCTGCGAGCCAATGCCGCCCAGCGGATCGCTGTTGTTGCCGAATGGCGCAGATGAGCCATTGTTTGCCTGTGACCCGGCTAACGGCTGTAGCAGTTGCCCCAGCATTTGCGCCAGTTGTTCAATGGTTTCTGGGTTCGATTGTCCCGCAGTGGATTGGGATTGCTCGGGCATATTGCCCGTTTGCGCTACCCCTTCTGACAGAGGAGGAAGGGAGATGGTAAATGTCAGTGCTGACATGGCTGAGCCCTCGCATAGTTGAATTGTCCCGGAAGTGGGGGGGGGTGTTACCTGAAGTGAGTGTGTTTTGTGCACGGGCGGTTCCCTGCCGACAACGGCGAGGACGATAATATTTTCGGCCGGATGGAACCTGAACGTCGCAATGGACACATAACAGCAACTCACGATTTATAGCCGAGACGGGAGAAGCACCATGCTCAGGATCCATGGAACAGAACAGAAGGCGGCAATACAGCACGTCGCGTCGACCAGCCATGCCGCGTCCGGGATGACCCTGCAACAGGGCAGCAATAGCAGCAGCCCGCAAAATATGGCGTTGTCGCTGGCGGAGGAAGGCAAGCGTAGCGGCGCTAAGCCGCAGATACGCCAACAATCGACGGCGACGGATGGGGGGACGCCAGCCCGTCAGCAAAAAAAATCATTCAGTCTGAAAAGCCTGCTTGGGCTGAAGAAATCAGCCCCCCCAACCCCTGCCATGTCTGCCTCGAACCGGACGACGAAGGCGTCCAGCCCCAAGGTTTCGTTACGTGATTTACTGGCACAGGAAAGTGCCGAATCATCATCACCGACGGTGAAAGAGTCAGCCCGTCTGACCCGCTCCGGCGCGGTGAGACGCGAAAGTCTTGGCGATATGGCGGGTCGGCCGATGACGAAAGTCGATGACGACCAGCAGGAAGCCCCGGTCAGCGGCCATCAGCGGCAACAGCAACTGAATAATTTCAGCCAGATGCGTCTGGCGACACTGAACAAACTGGCGTCAACGTCATCCAGCCCGTTTCAGGCGGTGAACACGGTAAATATTCCCGGCAGCCACCATGAAATTAAAGAAGATACGGAGTCTTCTTCAACCGTCGGGCGTGCCGCGGCCAGCCATGACGAGAGCGCGGCGGTGGAGAGCGACGATGATGATAGCGAGTTTCAGCAATTGCATCAGCAGATGCTGGCGCGTGAACGGGCTAATCCGTATAAAGCCCCGGCGCTGGGTGTAGAAACCCCGCTAACCGCGAAATTCCAGCCTAAGCTGGCGACCATCACGGAAAGCCCGCTGGAAGGTGAAAGTTCGCTGCCGCTTCCGCTGCGCGGACAGCCGGCATTGCAGACCCAGGGGAGGGCTACCGTACCGCTGGCGATGACGCTGGACAACGGTAAGCTGCATCTGGCCGCCAGTAATCCCCCTGCGATCAATACCCTGTTGCAGCAAACGCTGGGCAAAGAAGAACAACGCTATCTGGCGCACCATGCCAGCAGTGACGGCAACCAGCATCTGCTACTTGATAATAAGGGACGGCTGTTTGATATCAATAGCAACGGCACCAGCTACAGCGTACTGCACAACAGTCAGCCTGTTGATCTGAAAGCTCGCCTGGCACAGGCGGGAACGCAGGAAATCGCGCTGGCGATGGAGAAAGGCAGCGGAAGAGTGACGCTCAATATCGGTACGGAGCGTCACGCATTGCTACGACAGCCGGGGGAAATGCACCGTGCGCTGATGACTGGTATCTACTCCCGGCCACCGACCGCCGATCGCCCGCAAACGGAACAGTTCCGTTTGCACGATGGCAAGCTTCATCTTCTGCATCCAGAACTGGATGTTTGGCAGGCGGCGGATAACACGCCACATAGTCAACTATCGCGCCAGGCAGACGGCAAGCTGTATACCCTGCAGGACAGCCGCACGCTGCGTAATCTCTCCGACAACGTTGGTTCAGAAAAATTTGTCGACAAGATTAAATCCTTTGCCGTCAGCGAGAAGGGGCAGGTAGCGATCCTGACCGATACCCCCAGTCGTCATCAAATGAGTTTGCTGCCTGCGCTGAATGCCGCGCCAGAGAGCCGTATTTCGGTCAGGCTGCAGTTTGCTGACAGCAAACTGGCGTTACAGCACGGGCAGGCCCATCTGGAGGCGCAATCCGTCGCCATCAGCCACGGACGGCTATTTGTCGCTGACAGCGAAGGGAAATTGTTCACTGGCCCCTTGCCGCAACAGGGTGAAACGGAACTGGCGATGAAAGCGATGCCGCAGGAAGCGCTTACGCGCCATTTTGGCGAGGATCATAAAATAGCCAGTTTCTTTACCGACGATCACGGACAGCTTAACGCCGTGGTAAAGGATAATTTTAAACAGCAGCATGCCTGCCCACTGGCGAACGATCATCAGTTCCATCCTGGCTGGAATCTGAGCGATTCCCTGGTGATTGATAATCAACTGGGGTTACATCAGCTCAACCCTGAGCCGCACGAGATACTGGATATGCGGCACCAGGGTAGCCTGACGTTACAGGAAGGCAAAGTTCATTATTTCGATCAATTAACCAAATCATGGACCGGAGCAGAGGCGGACTGTCAGCAGTTGAAGAAAGGGCTGGACGGCGCGGCCTATATACTGAAAGACGGTGAAGTTAAACGACTGGATATTAACCAGAGCAGCGCGTCGATCAAGCAAGGAGCGGATAACCTGTTTACCCTGCCGCATGTCCGTAACAAGCCGGAACCGGGCAGTGCGCTGCCGGGGCTGGATAAAGCGGATAAAGCGCAGGCGATGGCGGTGATCGGTATGAATCATTATCTGGCGCTGACGGAAAAAGGCGACATTCGCGCCTTCCAGCTGGTCCCTGGGACGCAGCAACTGGCGCGTTTACCGCAGACGCTGAGTCATGAAGGGATTGAAGGCACGCTGAAAGATATTCACGTCGACCATCAGCAGAATCTGTATGCGTTAAATCACCGTGGCGAGCTGTTTTATCAACCCCGAGCCGACTGGCAAAACAATGGCGCTGGAAGCGGTTGGCAGAAAGTGTCGGCGCCGCAGGGAGAATGCGCGCTGAAACGGCTGGATATGAATGCGACGCATCAGCCGGTGGCCACTTTAGAGGACGGTAGCCAGCACCTGCTGACTGCCCGTGGCTGGCAGGCGCATCAGACCTCTGAGATCTCGCCGTTGCATCAGGCCGGACGCGAGGCGCAAACCGTGTTCAACCGACTGAATCAGGGCGTAAAGGGGCGCGTGCTTCCCGGCACCGGCGTCACGGTGAAAATGACGGCGCAGGTGGCGGGACAGAGCGGTATGGAAAACCGCAAAGTCAGCAGCAAATTTGCCGATCGGGTGCGGGCCTATATTTTCAATCCGACGATGGCGACGCCGCGTCCGCTGAAAAACGCCGCCTATGCGACTCAGCATCAATGGCAGGGGCGACAGGGGCTGAAACCGCTGTACGAGATGCAGGGAGCGCTGATTAAACAACTGGAAGCGCATAATGTTCGCCATAAGGACACGCAACCAAACCTCGGCAGTAAACTGGCGGTGCTGGATCTGGGTGAACACGGCAAAACGCTACATGAAGATTTACAGCGTTTTTGCGATGAACTGGAACGCAGTGCGACTCGTGCGGCGACCCAGCTTGGGCAGCATCAAGGGGTGGTGAAGAGCAATGGTGAAATTAACCCGAAATACCAGCCTTCGCGCAGCAAAGCATTGGTGCAGAGCTTCAATATAAACCGCTCCGGGCGCGATCTCAGCGCGTCGCTGTTGACTGCAGTGCGCGCAGCGCCGCCGTCGGCGGACAGCAAGCTGGAAAAACTGCTGGCGCATTTTATTAGTGCCGGGGTCAATATGAGCCACCAGAAGGGGGATGTTCCGCTAGGGCGGCAACGGGACCCGAATGATAAGACCGCCATCACCAAATCGCGGCTGATTCTGGATACCGTGACGCTGGGTGAACTGCATCAACTGGTTGATAAGGCGTCACTGCTTTCAGGCCATAAGCCTGATGCCGAACAGCTGCAGCAATTACGCCAGCAGTTCGATACGCTGCGCGAAAAACAGTATGGCGCTAACCCAGTCAAAGAATATAGCGATATGGGCTTTAGCCATCACAGTGCGCTGGAGGCGGATTATGATGCGGTGAAGGCTTTTATCAATGCCTTTAAGAAAGAGCACCACGGCGTTAATCTGGCCGCTCGTACCGTACTGGAAACGCATGGCAACGCGGAGCTGGAACAGAAGTTGAAACAGACGCTGTTATCGCTTGATAACGGCGAAAGCATCAGTTTCAGTCGCTCCTATAGCGGCGGGGTCAGCACCGCTTTTGTTCCGACGCTGAAGAAAGTGCCGGTACCGATTGTGCCGGGAGCCGGGGTGACTCTGGATCGCGCCTATAACCTCAGCTTTAGTCGTGCGTCGCGGGGGCTGAACGTCAGTTTTGGCCGCGACGGCGGAATGAGCGGAAACATCTCGGTGTCCACCGGCTACGATCTGATGCCGTATATGACCGGTAAAAAAGCCACCGCCGATAATGCCAGCGACTGGTTGAGCAAAAAACACAAAATCAGCCCGGATTTTCGCATTGGCGGCGGCGTTAGCGGCAGCGTGCAGGGCACGCTGCAAAACAGTCTGAAATTCAAACTGACCGAGGATGAACTGCCCGACTTTCTGCGTGGACTGATGCAGGGGACGCTGACGCCGGTCGAACTGATCAGAAAAGGGATCGAACATCAGACGAAGCAGGGAAGCAAACTGGTATTTAACGTCGATACCAGCGCAGCGCTGGATCTGCGTGCCGGTATTAACCTGACGGAAGACGGCAGCAAGCCCAATACCGTGACAGCGCGCGTTTCCACCGGGCTGAGCGCATCAATGAACCTGCTGTCGGCGACGCGTGAGCGCAGCACCACAGCCAGCCAGTTTGGCAACGCGCACTCCTCCAGCGACAACCGTCCGACCTTCCTTAATTCTGCCAGCGTCGGGGCTAACCTGACTGCCACCATGGGGGTGGCGCATGCGTCCACAAATGATGGGAAATCGATCGGTACTTTCCCGGCATTTGCTTCCACCAACGTCTCGGTCGCGCTGGCACTGGATAACCGGACTTCACAGAGTATCAGCGTGGAGCTGAAGAGAGCAGAGCCGGTAACGGGTAACGATATCAGCGAACTGATGTCAACGCTGGGAAAACATTTCACTGATACTGCCAGCAGTCAGTTGCTGGCGGCGCTCAAAGAGCAAGGGGATGACAATCTGCCGGAACAATTGGGCATTTTGCATCGCCATTTCTCTGGGCAGACAGTAAGCGGCGATGAACGTTATGAAGCGCTGCGCAGCCTGAACAAAATGGTACTGCGCCAACAGATAGCGGAAGGCAACGGCATGGAGCTGAGCTCTGCCAGCCATACCACTGCCTATAACAATCTGAGTAAACTGGATAGCGACGGCATCTTGCATTTGCTGCGCCAGCATTTTAATGCCGCTTTGCCACCGAGCAACGCCCAGCGGTTGAGCAGTTTTATGGAGAGCGACCCGGTACTGAAGGGGTTAATCAAACAACTGCAGGCCACGCCGTTCAGCAGCGCCAGGGTGTCGCTAGAACTGAAGGACGATTTGCGCGAGCAGACCGAACGGGCAATGCATGATGGCAAGGTGGGACGCGAAGAAGTGGGGATCTTGTTTCAGGACCGCAACAACCTGCGTATTCAGTCCGTCAGCGTCAGCCAGAGCGTCAGCAAAAGTGAAGGTTTTTCTATGCCGAGCCTGCTGTTGGGCGCCAATAACAGCGCTGGCGTTAGCATGGAGCGGAATATTGGCACCATTAATTTTAAGTATGGTCAGGATCAGACTATTCCACGCCGTTTCTCGCTGGAAGGGGAAATCGCCAAAGCCAACCCTGACATTGCGTCGGCTTTGTATGAGTTGAAAAAAGAAGGTATGGAGATGAAGAGCTAAGGCGGGCTGACGCTTCTGTCACATCATTACAGGTAAAGGAACGAGATAATGACCGAATCACAACTGCAGGTGGAAAAACTGCTGCAACATTTTGCAGCCGGCAGCACGGAGCCGCTGCATCTGAAAGAGGGCGTCTGCGCCTTGTGTCATGAACAGGGGCAAGAGGCGGCGGTGCTGGAGGTGCCGGAACACAGCGATAGTCTGTTGCTGCATTGTCATCTGTTTGAGGCAGACGAGCAGATTTATCCGTTGCTGCTGCAATTGAATTTTGAGATGGGCGCGATGCGCGGCTGCTGGCTGGCGTTGGATGAACATAATGCGATACGGCTCTGTTATCAGCAGCCGTTACGTCAATTGGACGAATCTGTCTTCAGTCATATGCTGAACGGTTTTATTACGCAGACGGTGGAAGTACGAGAGTTTATCAGTGATTTGTTAAATCGACATGCGACCCTGAAAGCAGAAGCGTGATTTACGCAAACGGCATTGCGCTGTTATCAGGTAGCCAGAGAAATCGGTGTCCGGGCGTTCATGGTTCACGCACTCGCTGAGGAAGCCAACGCTTTCTATATTCGTCATGGCTTTCAAGCATCGCAGACCCATGAACGGACACTGTTTCTCAGGTTTCCACATAAGGCCAAGGGAAGGGGCAATCTGATGATCTTATCTGATGTATGAGATAAACACTAAAATGGTTAATTTAACATAATATACATTATGCGCACCAATGGTAAGGATGGCAGAATCTGGCTGGAATCGTTGACACTGGGCGGCGTCAACTGGCTACTATCGACAATGATTCAAAATCATCCGTTTCTCCAAACGAATCAGAATCAAATGTCTGTCAGCAGTAAGTTGTATTAGCTCAGACCTGATCTGACAGTTACCGGTTATTTATACAGGTATCTGTCAGATTACATCTGGCTTAAATTTTTCTCAGCCCAGATGCGTTTTCCATCAAGTAACGTTTCTATTGGCGTCCG